>JADNEJ010000108.1 GCA_016292295.1 Candidatus Thiodictyon intracellulare | reverse complement strand
AGACGGTGAATTTGATCTCGTCTATTTCGATGCGTCAGGATTCAGTTTGCAGTCGTATATCTCTTATGCCTGGCAGGACATCGGCCGGGCTGGAACTCTCCGTATTCCTACTTCGCATTCCATGCGGATTAATTTTCTCGCCTTCTTGAATCCGAAGACGCAAACGGTGGATGCTTATGAACCAATCGGTCCGATGACCACGATGACCAGTTTGATGCTGATTGATATCATTGATGATTTTTGTAGTCTGCTCACTGAGCAAGTAGTACTGGGTAACGCGGCGATTCATGTAAGCAAGGCAGTTAAGAGACGGAACACGAGGAATATTGGGAAAAGCGCGGGTTGACACTGTGCTTTCTTCCGCGATACTCGCTCGCCAGAATTTAATCTGATTGAAATCCTTTTGTATAAAATGAAATATGAATGGATTCCATCTCTGGCTTACGTGAATATGACTGCATTAGTTTGCGCAACCCATCGAATAATAGATTCGTTCGTATTCTGAGTTTAGAATTAAATTTGCGAATTAGATTTTGACGGCATAACGCTCTACAAATGTTTCCGTTGAGGTACTTACCGACGCCAACCGGTGATGTTGTCCAGCAGGACTAGCAGGACGATCGTATAGGTGTCGTTTGCCGTGACGGCGGTGGTCGGCGCCAATTTGAGTCAATTGTGCTGCGGAAACCTCAATACGGTGCAGCTCTGGCCATCGACGGTGTCGCTGGCGAATCCATTCGTGCCCCCCTGTGCCGACATTGGCCAGCGCAGGGGCCGTCCCGACCGAGCTCGTCAGCCTGTTCTGGAACTGATAACACCGTCAACGCCCGATCGACTGCCGCGGGTGGTCGAAGCCACCCGTACGCACTGGGAGGCAAAGCAACGCACGCCCTTCACACCATCGCGGGCCTGGAGTCTGGAACTGCCGTCCAGCGTGGTCCCGAGTGACTTCCTGTGCATGCCTCGCGTAGGATGAAAAGCTCTTGATTTTCGATTTTCGCGCTGTCGCCAATCTCCTAATCGGTGTCTTGAGTACGGCCGGCCGTCAGCGCGACCTAGAGACGACACGACGGCCTCGGCGGCAGGCCGTAGGGTGACTGAAGTGGGACATTTTTACTTTTTGCTGGGCCTGGCGGGCTTGCTGCTGCTGGCCTTCGGCCTGCACCTGCACCGGCGCTTCGGGCGCCGCGGACGCCTGCCCTTTGTGGCGGATGAGGCGCTGTTCACACCGCCGCAGCGCGCCTTTCTGGCTGTGCTGGAACGGGCGCTGGGTGCGGACTACCGGGTCTACGGGCGGGTGCGGGTGGCGGAGGTGATCGGCCTGCGCCAGCGCTTGGATCGCGCCGCCCGGCGCCGCGCCTGGGCGCTGCTGGGGGGCCGGCAGTTCGATTTTCTGGTCTGTGCGGCGGCGACCGGCGCCATCGCTTGCGCGGTGAATCTGGCGCCGCGCTCGCGCCGCGGGCGGCCGCCGCCGCACGACGCCCTGAATCGCATCTGCGCCGCTGCCGGGCTGCCCTTCGTGCGGGTGCGCGAGGCCGACGACTACGCGGCGACCGGGCTGGTCGAGCGCCTGTTCGAGGCCATGCAGGCGCAGGCTCGGCCGGCGCCCGCGCCGCCGGTGTCGGTGCGCACGGTGCCGCCGCCGCGCCGGGAGGCGGCGCCGGACCTGCGCCGCCTCTCCGAGGTAGTGGTGGAAGACGCGCGCGAACCACGGCTGCGGTCCGCTGCCGTGCGCCCCCGGGCCCCGGCGCCGACCGCGGTGCCGCTCGCCCCCGCCCCCGCGGCCCTGCCGACTATGGAGACCCTGCGCATCGAGCCGACGCTGGCGGGGCCCGCAGACCTGGACCCGGGGCCGCTCTTCCAAATCAACGACGGCCTGGATGACGAGGACGACAGGGACGCTCGGCCGGTGCGCGCCTGGCGACGCTGAGCCGGACCCGGTAGCTTTACCGGAAGACTCTCATCTTCCGGGGTGACTGAGCTTCCTTCCAGGGCCGTCAGCCGGCCCGCGAAGAGCGCGCCTGGGGCGCGCACTGCACGGTGCGCCTTGCTGCGTCGCGGCCTTGATTATAATTCCGCCCACCTTGTTCAGTCCCGGCATCGCCGCTCCCTTGCAGAACATGGTTTTGCGCATGTAAACCCACATGGGCTGGCTGGCCTTGAGCGGATTTGTGATCAAAGCCCTGCGTCGCAACAACCGGGTAGATAAAATTCTGCTACTCATCTCCGGCCGCCTAAAGGGCTTATCATGAATGAGCGATTAACAACAAATATTGAGTGGTAAAAAGGCCATCGCCTTGGCCACCCGACACGCCGGGGTGCGCCTGTGGACCGGTTATCCGGGCACGCCGTCCACCGAAATCCTGGAGACCTTCGACCGGCGCGGCGGGCACGCACAGTGGCCGCCCAACGAATAAGGTGGCGGTGGAAATGGCTCTGGAGGCCGCCTTCGGTGAGGCGCGTACCCTGGTGACCATGAAGCACGTGGGGCTCACCGTGGCGGCAGACTCCCTGCTCACCGCTGCCTATACGGACCTGGCGGCGGGCCTGGTGGCGGTCTCCGCGGACGACTCGGGCATGGCTTCCAGTTAGAACGAGCAGGACAACCGCCACTATGCTCGCGTCGCCTCTCTGCCCATGTTGGAGCCAATGGACTCCCAGGATGCCTACGACTTCACCCTGCTCGCCTTCGAGGTCTCCGAGCGCTGGCACCTGCCGGTGATGCTGCGCATCACCACCCGGGTCTGCCACTCCAAGACGATCGTGCGCCCCACGAGAGTCCCCTCCCCGGGCAGCCGATCGGGCCCGAGCCCGGCTTCCGGCGCGACATCCCGGCGCGGATCATGAATGATCCGACGGGGCGCATCCACTTCGAGGACCTGGCCCGGGCCGTGGGCGTGAAGAACGTCCACGTGGTGGATTTCCAGGCGGCAGAGGGTACCCTGGAAGGGCTGCTGAAGGACTTGCTGGCCCGCTCGGAGAGCTCCCTGGTCGTGGCCCGTCAGCCCTGTGTGCTGGCGACCCCCAAGATCCGCTTTTATGAAAAGGCCGAGACCGATCGGTCATCGGCATGCCCGTCGCAAGTCGTTGACGAATAAAGTCGATCCGCATGAATTAAGATACATAACATAGTTATTGCCGGGTTCGGCGGTTAGGGGGCACTGAAGGCCTCCGATATCCTGGCCGACGCCGCGGCGCTCAAGAACAAGAAGAGCCTGAATGTGACCCTGCTTGGGGCCCTGTTGGCACAACTGTCGATCGCGCCGAAGCACTGGCTCGCCGCCATCCGCGCCAACTTGGCGCCGAAGCTGCACAAGCTCAACGAACAATCCTTCTCGTTCGGCCGTATGAACGTATTTCATTCGGCGGGTACGGCCTACCAGTCTTAAAGAACGACCCTGACCGAGGGGGGGCACGATGCAGACCGAGTTGTAGAACGACGCGGCGAGGTGCTTTAACCAATTCATCGCCAATAATTTTCTCCCCGCGGCACGCCTTGAAGAGGGTGCAACTGCGCCGCCTACGCGCCGTGGTCGCGCTCGCCTTCGAGCATGTGCCGCTGTTTCGCCAGCGCCTGGAGAAGCGCGGTCTGACCCCTGAGACCATCGGCAGCCTGGCGGACATCGCCCGGCTCCCCTTCACCGAAGACGGATCTGCGCGACACCTATCCCTTCGGCCTCTTCGCGAGTTCGATGGGGGTGGTGCGCCTGCACGCCTCCTCCAGGACCACCGGCAAGCCCATCGTGGTCACCTATACACGCGAGGACGTGGACGTGTGGGCGGAGGTCATGGCACGCACTTTCGCCGCCTGCGGGCTGCACCGCGGGGACATCCTGCAGAACGCCTTCGGCTATGGGCTCTTCACCGGCGGCTTGGGTGTCCATTACGGGGCCGAGGCCCTGGGGGCCACGGTGATCCCGGTTTCCGGCGGCAATACGGAGCGCCAGCTCATGGTGCTGCGCGACTTCGGCGTGTCGACCCTGTGCTGCACCCTGAGCTATTTCATGCACCTGATCGAGCGCGCTCGCGATGTCGGCGTCGATCTGAAGAACCTGCCGCTGCGCGTGGGGATCTTCGGCGCCGAACCCTAGTCGGATGCCATGCGTGTCCACATCGATGCCCAGGCCAGCGTCAAGGCCTACGACATCTACGGCCTGTCGGAGATCATCGGCCCCCGGAGGACCAGCGAGTGCGCGGCCCAGGACGGGCTGCACGTGTTCGAGAACCACTTTTACCCGGAAATCATCGACCCGGGCACCGGGGCTAGCCTGCCGGACGGGGAGGAGGGCGAGTTGGTGCTGACCACGCTCAGCAAGAAGGCCATGCTGATGATCCGCTATCGCACGCGCGACATCACCCGGATCATCACCGAGCCTTGTATCTGCGGACGCACCCTGCGGCGTATCCGGCGTATCGGCTTTCGCTCCGACGACATGATCATCATCCGCGGGGTCAACGTCTTCCCGTCCCAGGTGGAGACCGCCCTCTTGCAGGTCGAGGGCACGCTGCCGCATTACCGGATCATCCTCACCCGGGAGCGCGGGCTCGATCAGATGGCGGTGGAGGTAGAGGTTACGCTCCAATGCCATTAATTTAGGCCCCGTTTACCGGTAGCGCTTGAAGTTGAAGTGGAAACCCTGGATCTTGGCCGGCTTCATCTTACGTGGAGCGACACGATCTGGCGGCACGGCTTCGACACTGACCGCCATCGTCAAGACCAACGCGGTGACCAATTCCTGGCCCGCGAGTCCCAAGAGCAGCCGTGCGATGGC
>JADNEJ010000189.1 GCA_016292295.1 Candidatus Thiodictyon intracellulare | reverse complement strand
TGGTACCTTTGCGCAGGTTCAATAGCAGCGCTACCAAGGCGGGCAGCGGCAGGGCGCGTTCACGGGTGAAGTCGGCAGGAGCGATCAGCGCACACGCGGCGAAGCCATCGGAAAAAAATGCTTCTTCAGCGGAGTATAGATATTGTCTAATTTGACAAATCAATTGTTTTTCAGAAACATATGGTTGCATTGACTTCGGCTTTAGGACCATGGCGTAAAACATCTGTTTTTGTAGTTTAATTTGTTATATTGTAAATTAAAACATCGCATTAACGCTAACTTTATGGCACTGTCTTCGGCTCTGCGTCTGCGCCGGCCCGCGTGAGATCTTGCAGGATGCCTCACGCGCAGGCGCAGCAGAGATAAAGGACTAAGCGGCCCCTAAGCGACGAACCAGCGCCCAGGTCGTCTTGCTGAGCGTGACTATCGCCAGGGCCAGTGCCCCGGTCAGAATACCGACCATGACATCCACCAGCAGCGGCGTGACCGGCCCCAGCACGGCACCGACCCTCGGCAAGCCCCCGGCTGCGTGGGTAACCCCCTCGATCAGGTGATCGGTGGCCGGTATGCCGTGGGTGATGATACCCTCTCCCACCAGAAACATGGCCGCGGTGCCGACCGACCGACAGTGCCTTCATCAGCCGCGGAGCGGCGACCAGGAGCCCCCAGCCCAACCCCCGCAGGAATTCGGCACAGGGTCCAGCCCCAGTCAGCCGTCTCAGGAACAGCCCTGCGTCGTCCAGCTTGACGATCATAGCGACCAACTCATAGACACTCAGCGTCATTATGACCGCGATCCCCGCCAGCACCGTCACCTGACTGAGGAAAGGCGCGGCGGCCACGATCCCTAAGGTGATGACGATGATCTCGGCGGAGAGGACGAAATCGGTGCGCACCGCGCCCTTGATCTTGGCCCGCTCCAGGATCGCCAGATCGACCGCCGGGTCCTGGAGGGCACGGGTCAGTCCGGCGTGGTGCCCGGCGTCCGCGGACTTGGCGTGCAGGAACCGGTGGGTCAACTTCTCGAAGCAATCGAGGCACAGATAGGCCACGCTCAGCATTAGCAGCGGCAGGATCGCCCAGGGGACGACGGCGCTGACCGCCAGCGCCACCGGCACCAGGATCGCCTTATTGACCAGGGAACCCTTGGCCACCGCCCACACCACCGGAAGTGGAAGTTTCCGCTGCGCCCGCACCCCGGCCACCTGCTCGACGTTCAGCGCCAGGTCGTCCCTCAGGACTCCTATGGTCCTCTTGGCGGCAACCTTGCTCATGATCGAGATGTCGTCCAGGACGGTGGCAATATCGTCGATCAGTGCGAGTAGGCTGCTGCCGACCATGGGTTTGATCTCCGCGACCTTGGGTTGGCGGACTGCGGGGAAGACTACCAGTATTTGGGCACGAAGCCCGGCCGGTTCTTGACCTCCATCACCTGATCGCCCACGGCCAGGACGAAAAAATCCATGCGATCCGAATAGTTGAGTACACTCTCGTCCACGGACAAGGTGGCCAAAATACCAACGACCGGTAGGCGGGCATGGGCGGGCAAGAGTTGCCGGAAGGCGGCGATATCGTCCACCATCCGGTCCACGTCCGCGCTGCGCAGGGTGGCCTTGGTGCTGTTGAGGGCCGCAAGGTCTTCGCAAGTGGCGTAGGCGGCGAATTCCTTCATCCATCCGTCCGGGTGGTGTACTCGCACCCGGGCAAAAATGCTGGCTAAATCCTGGCCAAAGGTCTCCTGCAAGACAAGCGGCAGGCTGGGGTAGACCAGGTCCTCGACTATGGTCTCGAGTTTGTTGGCCAGATTGCCCTATTTGCGGTTTATTTCCCGCCGCTCGGCACGATTTTCTTCCTTATAGGCGCGCATTTCGGCCTCGCTGCGCGTCTGAAGGTTGTGCAGCTTATTGAACTCGACGCCGACGTCGGCCACGAAGCGGTCGTTGGACTCTTCGAGCCGGTAGACGTGCTCTTGGGTCGCGGGCAAGGGTTTATGCATAGCGACGGCTCCACTGCGATCAGTCGAAAAAGTATAACCGTCTCGACGGAGTCGAGGCGCTTCGTGGTACTTGGGTTATGGCCGGATGCCGGCCGTCCCGGTCAGAGTGCCGCCTGCAACCCCAGGTCGACCCCCGTCCTGCCCAACCTCACACGGTAACGCACCGCCGCCCCCGTTGGCCCTATACTGCGGCGTTTTTCCCGTCGCCCTCCGAGACGGTCCCCCCATGCGCTTTCGTTTCCCCGTGGTCATCGTCGATGAGGACTTCCGCTCCGAGAACGCCAGCGGCACCGGCGTGCGGGTGCTGGCCAAGGCGATCGAGGAGGAGGGTATCGAGGCCCTGGGCGTCACCAGCTTCGGCGACGTCGCCTCCTTCGCCCAGCAGCAGTCCTGCGCCTCGGCCTTCTCCTGTCCGTCGACGACGAGCAATTCTCCTCCTCGGAGGAGGCAGAGGCAGCGATCGTCCAGTTGCGCGCCTTCGTTGAAGAAATCCGCTTCCGCAACAACGACATCCCGATCTTCCTCTACAGTGAGACTCGCACCTCCCGGCACATCCCCAACGACGTCCTGCGCGAACTGCACGGATTCATCCACATGTTCGAGGACACCCCGGAGTTCGTCGCCCGCTATATCGCCCGCGAGGCGCGCAACTACCTGGACTCACTCGCCCCGCCCTTCTTCCGCGCCCTGATCCACTACGCAGCGGACAGTTCCTACTCCTGGCACTGCCCGGGGCACTCCGGCGGTGTCGCCTTCCTCAAAGAGCCCGGTGGGCCAGATGTTCCACCAGTTTCTTCGGCGAGCACCTGCTGCGCGCCGACGTCTGCAACGCGGTGGAGGAACTCGGTCAATTGCTCGACCACACGGGGCCGGTGGTGGCGGCAGAGCGCAACGCCGCGCGCATCTTTCACGCCGACCACCTGTTCTTCGTCACCAACGGGACCTCGACCTCGAACAAGATCGTCTGGCAATCGACCGTCGCCCCCGGGGACGTGGTCGTGGTAGACCGCAACTGTCACAAATCCATCTTGCACGCCATCACCATCATCGGGGCCATCCCGGTCTTTCTGATGCCAACCCGCAACCACTACGGGATCATCGGACCTATCCCTCTAAGCGAATTCAGTTGGGAGAACATCGAGCGCAAAATCGCCGCCAACCCCTTCGCCGAGACCGGCGCCCGCCCGCGCATCCTGACCATCACCCAGAGCACTTATGACGGCGTGCTCTATAACGTCGAAACCATCAAAGAGATGCTCGACGGACGCATCGACCGGCTCCATTTCGACGAGGCCTGGCTACCCCACGCCCCCTTCCACGACTTCTACCGGAACTATCACGCCATCGGCGAGGACCGCGCCCTCTGCGCCGAGTCGATGATCTTCTCCACCTAGTCCACCCATAAGATGCTGGCGGGGCTGTCCCAGGCATCCCAGATTCTGGTGCAGGAGAGCGACAGCCACAAACTCGACCGCGACGTGTTTAATGAGGCTTTTCTCATGCACATGTCCACCAGCCCCCAATACGCCATCATCGCCTCCTGCGACGTGGCCGCCGCCATGATGGAGCCCCCGGGCGGCCCCGCTCTGGTCGAAGAATCTATCCTGGAGGCACTCGACTTCCGCCGCGCCATGCGCAAGGTCGATGCGGAGTTGGAAGAGTCCTGGTGGTTCAAGGTCTGGGGGCCGGACGAATTGAAGGAGGAAGGCATCGGCGAGCGCGAGGACTGGGTGCTGCGTGCCGATGAGCGCTGGCACGGCTTCGGGGATCTCGCCCCCAATTTCAATATGCTCGACCCCATCAAGGCGACGGTGATCACCCCGGGGGTCGACGTGGACGGGGATGTCGGAGACTGGGGCATCCCCGCCGCCATCGTCACCCGCTACCTGGTCGAGCACGGCATCATCGTCGAGAAGACGGGACTGTATTCATTTTTCATCATGTTCACCATCGGCATCACCAAGGGCCGCTGGAACACCATGGTCACTGAATTGCAGCAATTCAAGGACGACTACGACCACAACCGCCCCCTGTGGCGCATCATGCCCGACTTCGTCGCGCGCCAGCTGCGCTATGAATGCATCGGCCTCAAGGACCTGTGCGACCAGATCCACGCCGTCTATCAGGAGCACGACATACCGCGCCTCACCACCGAGATGTACCTCCCCGAGATGGCCCCCGCCATGCGCCCCGCCGACGCCTTCGCCCGCATGGCCCACCGCGAGATCGACCGGGTCGAGATCAACCACCTCGAAGGCCGCATCACCGCCAGCCTGCTGACCCCCTACCCGCCCGGCATCCCGCTCCTGATCCCAGGCGAGCAGTTTAATTCCACCATCGTGCGGTATCTCAAGTTCGCGCGCGCCTTCAACGAGAAATTTCCTGGGTTCGAGACCGACATCCATGGGTTGGTCAAGGAGCAGATCAATGGGCATGTGCGGTATTATATGGATTGTGTGAGATGAGAGCTGAGCGTCAAGGCAAGACTACTGGCGAAGTCGGATGCCCCGCCACAATGCTCAGCGAGCGAGCGAGTAGCCGTTTAGCCCCCCTGTTCTTAGCCCTCGTGGACGATCATAAGGACCTTGATCACAAATCCGCCCAAGGCCGGCCGGCCCATGTGAGTTTTCGCGCGCAAGACCATGTTCTGCAAGGGAGCGGCGACGCCGGAGTACGAGGCGAAGCGCGCAGCGCGTGCTGCCCGCGTCGCGGCCACCGGCAAGAAGCTTGGCGGCACCGCCCCTAAGGCCCCGACACCGGGTCCACGGGTGGATGACCAGATCAATCTCATCGACGACGCATCGCGGATCATG
>JADNEJ010000336.1 GCA_016292295.1 Candidatus Thiodictyon intracellulare | reverse complement strand
AAAAGCGAATGAATATTGACGCCAGCCTCTACACTTTGCTACAGGTCCTGAGCCTAACCCTATTCTAGCGCACCACGATAAATCAGTTAGTTACTGATCAGGATTCCTAATCCTGCAGACACCCTACAGCATAACTAATTGACTTTGTTCGACTAAACGTTTTGACACTAGTGACCGAGAATATAGACACGGCTGCAAGCTTGAAACATCGCAAAGATTGATCCATGCCTGATGGCCGCTAGGCCATCGAATTTTTTCTTATTTGCGTTCATTTGCGGACAATCATTCTTTCCGGGATTGCCGGACTTGACGCCTAGCCCTGGGATTGACCTCGAAGATGCTGCAACTTACCGATCTGTCAATGCGCCGCGGTCCGCGGCGGCTGCTGTCCGGGGCGAGTCTGATCGTCTATCCGGGTCAGAAGGTGGGGCTCGTGGGGGCCAACGGCTCTGGCAAGTCCAGCCTGTTTGCCCTGCTGCGCGGGGAACTGCACACGGACACCGGGGACTGTTCACTGCCGGCGGGCTGGGAATTGGCCCATGTCGCTCAGCACACCCCGGACAGCGCGGGACCGGCGATAGAGTTCGTCCTGGACGGTGACCGGGAACTGCGGCGTATCCAACTGGACCTGGCCGCCGCCGATGTCGCCGGGGATGGTCTGCGCCACGGTGAATTGGCCGGCCGTCTGGAGTCCATCGGGGGCTATGGGGCCGAGAGCCGCGCTGGGCGCCTGCTCCACGGGCTAGGCTTCGCCCCGGGCGACGAGCGCCGCTCGGTGAACAGCTATTCCGGCGGCTGGCGGATGCGCCTGGCGCTCGCCCGCACCCTGATGTGCCGCTCGGACCTGCTGCTGCTCGACGAGCCCACCAACCATCTGGACCTGGACGCAGTGATCTGGCTGGAGGGCTGGCTCAAGTCTTATCAGGGCACCCTGATCCTGATCTCCCACGACCGGGATTTTCTGGACAGCGTGGTCAGCCACACCCTGCACCTGGAGCAGGAGCGCCTCACGCTCTATGCTGGCAACTATTCGGCCTTCGAGCGCCAGCGCGCGGAGCGCCTCGCCCAGCAACAGTCGGCCTACGAACGCCAGCAGCGCAAGGTCGCTCACATCCACAGCTTTGTGGAGCGCTTCCGGGCCAAGGCGACCAAGGCGCGGCAGGCACAGAGCCGAATCAAGGCCCTGGAGCGGATGGAACTGATCGCCCCGGCTCATGTGGACTCACCCTTCCACTTCGGCTTTGAGGCCCCGACCTATCTGCCCCACCCCCTGCTACGTCTGGAGGGACTGGCCGTCGGGTACGCGGATCGGCCCATCTTCAAGGGGTTGAACCTGAGCCTCAACCCGGGCGACCGGATCGGTCTGCTTGGCCGCAACGGGGCCGGCAAGTCGACGCTGGTGAAGGTTCTGGCCGGTGACCTGGCACCCAGCGCTGGGCGCCGTGAGACCGCCCAGGAGTTGAAGGTCGGCTACTTCGCCCAGCACCAGCTCGACCAACTACGGATCGATGAGAGCCCGCTCCAGCATCTGCAACGCCTGGACCCCAAGGCCGCCGAGCAGACCCTGCGGGATTACCTGGGCGGTTTCGGCTTCGATGGCGATCGTGCCTCGAGCACGGTGGCGCCCCTGTCCGGCGGCGAGAAGGCGCGCCTGGTGCTGGCCCTGTTGATCCGCCAGCGGCCCGACCTGCTGCTGTTGGACGAACCCACTAACCACCTGGACCTGGAGATGCGCCACGCACTGAGCGAGGCACTCCAGGAATACGAGGGCGCCCTGGTGCTGGTCTCCCATGACCGGCACCTGCTGCGCGTGACCGCCGACACCCTGCTGCTGGTGGACGGCGGCGTGGTCACGCCCTTCGACGGGGACCTGGACGACTACCCGGCCTGGCTCGCTGCTCGGGACCTCGATCGCGCGGGCGCGCGCCGCGAGGGCACCGACCGCAAGCAGCAGCGCCGCCAGTCCGCTGACCTGCGCCGGACCCTGCAACCCCTGCGTAACCGGCTCCATGCCCTGGAGCGGACCCTGGAGCGGCTGGCCGCCCGGCACCAGGAACTGGCGACTGCCCTGGCACAGCCCGAGATCTACACACCGGAGGCCAAGCCGCGCCTGCTGACCCTGATGGAGGAGAGCAACCGGGTCGCGGCCGAGTTGGCGGTCGTCGAGACGCAGTGGCTGGAGGTCGGGGAGGAGTTGGAACAGCGGCAAACGGAGTCGGCATGAGGCTGGGCTCCGCGGCCGGCACCCTGAGTGGCGGCCGGGTCATCAGTGCCCGGCGGCGGCGCGTCGGGTGGGTCTTGATTACGCTGCTGCTCGTCATGTACGGCTGGCTGGTCTGGCCTTTCCTGACGCTATGGCAGTTAGATCGGGCCCTGGTCCGGGACGACCAGGCCGGTTTAGCACGGCTGGTGGACCTCGCCGCGGTCCGGGGTGCGATCCGCCGCAGCCTCAACAAAGACGCCGACGGCACCCTGGGTCCCTTTTCCGACGACTTTATCGAGTGGCTACAGAAGGCCATCCGGCGCCGCGGCACCAGCGCCCTGGACCAGGAGGTCACACTGGCCTGGGTGCGAGAACAACTGCTCTCCCGGTCCCAGCCCGGCACCGGCCTCTGGCCGGCCCTCTCATGGGCTTTTTTCGACAATCCGCTGCATTTCATGCTGCGCCTGGGCGGCGCGGTCAGGGCGCCGGTCGTGGTCCGGATGCGCTTCACCGGGACCGGGTGGCGAGTCAGCGCCCTGTATTACTGAGATCCTTCCCCACCAGACCCAGGAGGTCCGCCCGCCGTGCCGGGAAAGCCTACCAAGAACAAGTCAGACAAGTCCCCAACGCCCGAGCCGGCCCAACTCAAGGCCGTGGAACGCCTGATCAGGGCCGAAGACTACCCGCGGGCTATCGCGCGGGCGCGCGCCCTAGTGCAGCGCTATCCGGATCACGGCGGCGCCCGACAACTGCTGATGGATGCCCTATACCGGGGTCAGGGTCAGGACGCGGCCGCCCTGGCCGCCTATAAGTGGGCGCAACACCGGCCCAACAGCCTGCCAGCTCAGGTGGCGCTGTTCCAACAGGCCCTCGACGGTCGGCACCTCCTGCTCGCGCAACGGGTCGCGGAGCGGGTACGTGACCTGGGGAGCGTTACCCGGTGTTCCCCCATGGGCGCCGAGGCCCTGGACGACCTGCTGAAGCAGTATGACGGTTCCCGGGCGCGGCGCGAGGATCTCGAGCAGTTCGACCTCGGCAAGCTGCACCTGGACGCCCACGACTTCGCCGGAGCCGTGCGTATCCTGGACGGCGTTGCCATCACCCCGCCCACAACAACCGGGCGCTGTGTCTTTTCCACCTAGGCGGGATCGAGGAGGCACTGGCCGCCTTCCTAGATGCCTGGCGGCAGGACCCGGGCAACCTCTTTGCCCTGGGCTTCGTCCTGCAACTGCGCCTCTATCACGATGATGAAACCAGCGCCCGGGCGCTCGTGCCCCCCTGGCCGAGGCCGTCGCACGGCGTACCGAGGATGCCCTGGCCCAGGTCGCCGTCCTGCTCCTGATGCGGGAAGACCGGGCGGCCTAAGACGCCTCGCGAGCGCGCTCGCGAGGCCGTCTGGGTCGCCCATGAAACCGGCCAGCTGCAAGCCATGTGGCTCCAGGATGGCGGCGCTGCGGCCTACCGGCTCGGACGCGGCGACCAGGCGCTGGCACTGTGGGAGCAGGCCTTGGCACTGCATCCTGGATTCTCGCTCCCCACGGAGAACCTGCGTGTCCTGGGCCGTGACGGTCAGGCCCCGGCCTATCCGGCAGTGTTCGTCAAGGGCCAGGTGTTGTGCGTCGGCTGGGCGGACGGACTGCGCACGCTGGACGTGGAGGGCCTGGAGTCCCACCTCGCCGCGCTGAGCGCCGCCGATGCCTACCTGGAGGCGGCTTACCTGGAGGGCGAGGCGGCCTTACGAGGGCTCACCGCATACTTGCTGAAGCACCGGCTGGACCGCGTGCTCACGACGAGGGGGCGGCACGCGGCGGTGATCCTGCGGGACCTGGCGTGCCTGCCCATCGGCACCCCCAAGAAGCGCTCAGGCTTCTTCGGCGCCCTGCGTGATCACAGATTACTCGCGACCGACGAGGCCGTTGAACTTTGGAACGGCAAGGAAATGCGAGAGGTCAACATGATCTCGACCCATATCGATCGGGAGTCTGAGTCGTCCGATCTGCCGGCGGACCTCCAGACCCTGCTCGATGAATCCCTACTCCTGCATCGGGGGGGACGGTTCGAGGCCGCCGAGGACCGTCTCAACGCCATCCTCGAGCACCGGGCCGCCCTCGCCCAGCTGGCAGCGATCCGCGGCAGCCAGGGTCGGCGCCAGGAGCTCCAGGCGATCCTGCGGCGGGTCATCGCCGCCCACCCCGGCGACCTGTTGGCCCGCTGCAACCTGGCCGCCATCCAGATCGAAGACGGCGATCTCGACGCGGCCAGGGACTTGCTGTCCGGCCTCGCGCAACGCCCACGCCTGCACCTGCGGGAAACCTTCGCCCTCTACGGTGTCACAGCGATGCTGAGCCGCGCCGTGGGCGAGGACGAGGCCGCCGCCCTCATCGCCAGTCTGGAGCAGATAGTGCAAAACGAGGATGACACGCAGCTGCTTGCGACCGCCAAGGGACGTTTGATGCGGGTCAGGGCGGGAAGTGACATCAGGAAAATTTCGGCATTATATAGCAATTGCAAATAGTTATCGAATCAATTGTTTACGCAGAATCTGGCGGCAACTCAGTGTGATGCGGGCGGGTGAGCGCCGGGATCTGCCAGATTTCGGTGAGAAATCCGGCTGC
>JADNEJ010000645.1 GCA_016292295.1 Candidatus Thiodictyon intracellulare | reverse complement strand
CGACACGACCGCCTTGATACGGTCGGCCTCGCGCTGGTCGCGCGTACGCCGGTGGACGGCACGCAGCTCGGCGAGTTATTCGGTGGAGAGGGTCTAGTTGAGCATAGGGACGATAGTATATCGACGTCGGCCGGTTACGCTAGGGTCCTGAGCGATAATTTCAGATGAGACGTGTATATCGGTTGCCTCCGGCCAGCGCGGCGGGTTGTTGGGGATACCGGCCGCTACCAGCTTCTGGAAGCTTGGTTTGCCGCGGGCGTTGGAGTGATTGCCGCTCACCCAGATGGCGAGCTTGGAGTGCTCGGGGTCGTTGACTTGCATCGGCGAGTAAGGCGGATAACAAGCGCCGCAGCAGATGCACTTTCGCTCGTCGACCTCCAGTGAGGGCTTACCGTTGCCCATCGCCTGACGGATGGCCGCGACCGAGCAGCGCGCCACCACGGTGGAGCGCTCACAGACGTTAGCCACCAGATCATGATTGATCCGCGGCGGCTTGGTGTGCTGCACGTTGATGGCAATGTCGCCCTGCCCGCCGCAATTGATCTGGCAGCAGGAGGTGGTGATATGTACCCGGTTGAGCATGTTGGTGTTGCGGAGTTCGTCGATGAATTCGCCCATCATCGACTTCACCACTCCGGAGGCATCGGTGTTGGGGATGTCGCAATGCAGCCACCCCTGGGCGTGAGAGATCATCGCCACCGAATTCTGTGTACCGCCGACCACGGCCTTGATCATAATTTCGCCCACCTTGTTCAGTCCCGGTGTCGCCGCTCCCTTGCAGAACATGCTCTTGCGCGCGCAAACCCACATGGGCCGGCCGGCCTTGAGCGGATTTGTGATCAAGGCCGCCGACCACGAAGCCGGCGGCCTCCAAGGCCGCTGATCAGCGGCGCGACCTTGACCTCACCGGTGACCAGGCATTCGATGTTCGAGCGCAGTGTGAAATGGACGTAGCCATATGACAAAGCTTACGCAAGGTAAAGAGGTCCAGGATGCTCTGGGTGCCGGCCTTTCCGTCCCAGATCTCGTCGCCACTATAGGCCACATGGCGGAGCACGCTGGGGCGCGGGTAGTCGTGATATTTCCACTGGCCGAAATTCTTACGTATCACGGGATGCATGTACTGCCAAGAGTCCGGGCAGACGGATTCGATTGGCTCGCGCGTGCCTGCCATTGCCTACCCTCCAGTCTATCAGCTAATCATTCAGGGACCCGCGCCCACGGCGGCAGACGACGGGTCCGGCACCGTAGCGAATCAGGGTCCGGCCGCGGCCGGACCCTGGTACCAGGCCCGCGCGGCCGCGTTCCACTCATTCATACGGATGTAGGAAGACTGGTGTGAGTGTCTCAGCATGTTCGAGTCAGGCGCGATCCCGATACCCTTGAGAAATGTGGCGAGCCCGATGCGCTCGATCATCTCGCCGCAGCGCTCGTGCTCCAGCCCGTTCTCAGCCCAGAATTCGATGATGGTCTCGGCCAGCTCGACCAGCGAGGCATAATCGTCTGCGGTCTCCAGCTTTTTGAAGGGGACCACGACGGAATCCATCAGGTCGCCGATCTTGAGCGTGCGCTGACCGCCGATCAGGATAGTCACGCTCTTGTCGTCGCCGGGGTGCAGGGCCTTGGGCATCACGTCCAGGCAATGCATGCAGCGCACGCAGTTGCGGTTGTCGACCATCAGGGTGGCATCGTCGTTCAGGGCAAGGGCCTGGGTCGAACAGAGGCTGATGACATTATCGAGCAAAGACTGGCGCCCCTTCTACGTGACATAGTTCTGTGCCTCGGCCTGGTCGACCTTCATGTCATCGCGCCAGGTACCCAGCACGGCGAAGTTCGAGCGCTCGATGACATTCTGACAGTCGCTGGCACAACCGGAGACCTTGAACTTGAAATTGAACTTGTAGGACAGGGCCGTGCGATGCACATCATCGACGAACCGGTTGACCAGCGTGCGATGGGCCATCAGCTCGGCCTTGATCACAAATCCGCCCAAGGCCGGCCGGCCCATGTGGGTTTGCGCGCGCAATACCATGTTCTGCAAGGGAGCGGCGACGCCGAGACTGAACAAGGTAGGCGGAATTATGATCAAGGCCTCTCAGCTCGTTGGTGCAGGACATCTCGCAGCGGGCCGCGCCGACACAAGACATGGCGGTTCGCACGCAGGGACTGGCCCTGCCCAGGTCCCACCCATAGGCGTTGATCTCATCGAAAAACGGCTGGGTATTCTGGGTCTCGGCACCGATGAACATGATGTTGCCGGTCTGCCCATAGAAGGTGATCAGACCGAAACCGTACTTCTCCCAACTGCCGGCCAGTTGCCGCAGCATGGCAGTCGTATAATGATTACTAGCCGGGGGTTTGACGCGCAGGGTGTGGAATTCTTTGGACTCCGAGAAGGCCCAGGCGACCTCCGAGAAACGGGGAATGATGCCGCCGCCGTAGCCCAGCAGGGAGACGGTCCCGCCCTTCCAGTAACCCTTGCGGGTTTCATAGGAGTGATCCAACTGGCCGAGCAGGCTGTTAGACATGTTGTTGATCCGCGGATCGAGATGCTGATCACGCAGACATTTGATGCCGGAAATGAAACTCGGCCAGGGCCCAGTTTCCAACTGGTCCAGCATCGGGGTGCTGTGTTTCTCAATCGCCATTGCTCTGTCTCTCCTCATCGGATCATTCAGAACGGAGGCGCCGCGCTGCCGTGCGGCAGGCGCGCGAAGGCCCGCACTCGCCGGTAACCAGCGTCTGTTACGACAGATCACAGATCAGCCCAGATCTCAGACGATGGGCCCGGCGGTCGTTATGGTTGCCGTCGTGCCAGGCACCGCACGTCAGACGCCGGGCGGTCGGCCCCCCATCCAATACTTCGAGTGGAGGGTTAACGCGCCGCTCTCACCCCGCGGGGGAGAGCAACCGAACGAACCGGTGTCGCTGCGGATATCCTCCAGCGTATTGCGGCACATGGACGTCTTGCAATTGCCTTTGGATGTTACCCACGGGTGACACGTCAGTCAGCAGTTACCAATATACTCATATCCTAACGTACCGACCTCCGCAGGTAGATTCTCGCTCGGGCGTACCGACATCGTTGCGTTCCGCGGGCGGCGCGGCACGAGTGTCTCGCCGCCATCGCACCGCGCACCTGATTGCTTGTTTTCGGCCGGCTCAAACCGCAAGTGGAGACTGCGAGCAACGCACCGACGAGGGGACGAGAGTGACCCGCGGCCGCCCGGCCAATCCTGCGGGTCTGGATGGGGCGCCCGGGACGCCAGGCACTGCCCGCGGCGGCGAGCGTGCGGCGACGCGCCCAGTCGGCACCCGAATCAGCTAGCCGTGCCCGGGGTCTTCCGGGCACCCGATCAACAGAACTCAGGGCGGTTGCATCGATCCATGCTCAAGCTCAGCGAACTTCTCATCGGCGACCAAGACCTCCAATCCTTCAACGACCTCGTCCCCCTCGCGCAGGCCGTCGCCTGTTCCGGCGAGCGCTTTTTCCGCATGGGCGTGAAGCCGCCCTACCCCGACACCCCGAACAACTGGGAAGATCGCCTGGAGGCCGCGTTCAGCGGTCTGGTGCGCTAAATCAAGATGCCGGGCGCACTCATGAAACAGCTCGACCTGCTCGCCGCTAGTCTGGCCGCTCACGAGGGCGGTCAGGTGGGCGACGCACGCACGCCGCACGGCCCCGATCAGGCGGCCCTGGAGTGCCATCTCGACGCCCTGCGCGAGCGTCTGGGCGACCTCGAGCGGAGCGGCGGATCGCCCATGGCTGGCGCTGATACCCGTCTGCAACTGGCCCGAACGCTAGTGGGCCTGGGGCGCGGCGCTGAGGCCTGGCCACTTGGACGCGAGGCGTTCAGCAGTTTCTTGGCGGTAGACGACTTTGAATCCGCGGCCGACGCCTGCGATGTGCTCTTCCAGGCCGGGCAACCCGACTCGATCTGCGCCCTGGGTCAGGGTATCTGGCTGGCCGTCACCTGCCCCGTCGACCCGGAACTCAGCATCGATCTATTAGGCCACGTCATCGACGAGACCCCGGACGACGCGGACGGGGCGGCCGTCGCGGCGAGTACCGCACTGTTCCTGGCAGACGTGCGGGCGCAGGGCAAGCACCGTGACGACCTGATGTTCTTTTCCACCCAGACCCTCGGCAACGTGGCGCGCCGGCACAGCGGCATTGAGACCCCCGAACAGTTCAACCGGTGGATGGAGCAGTTGGAATTGAAGGAACCGGATAAGTTCCTGGTGCGACTGCACGACGTCGTCGAGGTCTTGGTCCGGGGCGACTGGTGGTTCGATCGCGACGCCCTCCAGGACCGGCTGCCCTTCGCCGCAGACCCATCCTCTTCAAGGTAGCGCGACGTGCCGGAGTGATATCCATGTACTGGAACCAGGCAGAGGATCCCGACACCATCACGGTGTCTGATGACATCGTCGATCTATCGTTTGCAGTCGATTGTCGCCAACTTCGCGTCGATCACGCCTATCGCCTCGCCACCGCGCTGCTCGCGGTCTGTCCTTGGATGGCCGCGAAGCCCGGGGTCACGACCCACAGCGTCCACGTCGCTGACTCCCAGAACGGCTGGGAGCGGCCCGCCAACGGAACCGGGTCACGGCTCCAGGTAGCGCGTCGGACCAAACTCACCCTGCGGGCACCCCGAGCACGCGTGGCTGAGCTGCTCGCCGAGTTGCCCGGCACCCGGTTTCAGGTCGGCGACTGCCCGCTCACCCTGGGCGTCGGCAAGGTCAGATCATTCAACGCCTCAGCGGAATACGGGTCGTGCCGGAACGCCTCGATCGCTTCAAAGTCGCTCTTGCCCAAACA
>JADNEJ010000056.1 GCA_016292295.1 Candidatus Thiodictyon intracellulare | reverse complement strand
CTCCTACGCTACCGGGCCAGGGACGGGATTTCATGCAGCCTTACCGGAAGGACACGGCGATCGTGCGGCCTTGCCCGGCTGGCCGGAGCCCGAATGGTCCAGCTTCCCACTGTTGGTGCGGCTGCGCGAGTTCGCGGCCTGGTTGGCCGAGCCGGGAGACCAGGTCGGCGCCGGGGCGGCCGCCGACGATGCGCTGATGTGGGGCTTTGTCCGTCATGAACTGGCCGAGCGCAACCTCAGCTTCTGTCTGAGTGCGCACTAGTCGGCGGTGCGCGGTGGGCGCGCGGTGTTGCTGTGGGACGGCTTGGGCGAGGTGCCGTCGGGGGCCCTGGCACCGGTACGCGAGAGCCTGCTGGCCTTCCGTAAGCGAGCCTCGCGTTGCCGCTATATCGTCACTAGCTGGTTGTTGTCCTATTGCCAGCCGGAACTACGGTTGCTCGAGCCGGATTTTCCGGTTGTCTCGTTGCTACCCTTCGATCGGGGCCTGATCGATCGGTGCGTCACCGACTGGTTCCAGGAACTCGGGGCCTGCGGCGACCTGCCGTGCGCGCAAGCCGAGCACCTGGCTCTGCTCTTTCAGCAGGGGCTGGTCCAGGCGCACCTTACCCACCTGGTGACTAATCCGTTGCTGCTCACCCTGCTGGCGCTGGTCTTCACATACTGCCGGGACCTGCCGTCGGCGCGCGCCCAGGTCGTCGAGACAGCCATCGGTATCCTGCTCGCGCGCCTGGCATCAGCGACCTGCTGCGCGAGGCTGGCCAGGACCGCTGTGACCTGATCCGCTGCTGCGAGCGTCTGGCCATGCAGGTGCAATGCAACGGCGAGCGCGGCATGGCGCCGGACGCCCCTGAGTAGGTGAGGGTCGCCGGTCTCTGTGAGGCCGAGTTGCTCGAGTCACGGCAAGCGCTGCACCCGGGTCGGGACCTGGAGTGGGCCCAGTCGATGCTTGACCTGATCAAGCAACGCGCCGGCTTGCTGCGCGAGGAGCGTCCGGGGGACTGGGATTTCGACTTTTCGCACCGCTCTCTGTGGGAGTACTTGGCCGGTTGCCATCTGGCCCATGTCCCCGATTTTGCCGAGCAGGTCGCCTGCGCTGTGCGCGGATCGCGCCTATTGGCAGGAGACCATCCTGCACGCGGTCGGGTTTCTGGTCCACAGCCAGCGCGAGTGCGCGCGCCCGCTCGCGCTGATCGAGCGCCTGTGCCCCGCGGACACCCCGACGGACGGCGCGGCCTGGCGGCGGATCTGGTTGGCCGGTGAGGTCGCCGGGGAACTCGGCGTCGCCCGCGCCGGTGAATCACCGGCGAGCGCCCACACGCTGGCGTGCGTCCGTCATCGGCTGGCTGCCCTGGTGGAGGCCGGGCGGCTCCAGGTGGGCGAGCGGGTGGCGGTGGCAGCGGTGCTGGCGCGGCTCGGTGACCCGCGTTTCCCCCCTCGGGGGCTCCATCTGCTGGTGCGCTATCAGGGCGAATGCGAACCCGCCCTGGGGTTGGTGAGGGTCAGGCACGGTCGCCTCATGCTGGGCAGTGCCGCGGACCCGGACGGGGCTCTCTCCAACGAGGTCCCCGGCGGGGTGCGCCTGGAGCTCGATTATGCGTTCTGGATCGGCCGCTATCCGGTGATCGTGGCGCAATTCAGAGCCTTCGTCGCGGCCGGCGGCTATGAGCGGCGCGACTGGTGGCCGGAACTGGGTTGGGCCTGGTGCCAGGGGCAGCGGCGGCGCTAACTCGAGGGGTAGTCGCGCCAGTGCCGTCAGAGTAATCGGCCGGTGGTGGGTATTACCTGGTTCGAGGCGGTCACCTATGGTGCCTGGCTCGATGCACAGTTGCGCAAGCATCACACAAGACTGCCGAGCGGCTATGGGTTGTGCCTGTCGATCGAGGCGGAGTGGGCACTGGCGGCGCGCGGCACCCAGGGGCGGGTCTATCCCTGGGGGGAGGCTTCAGTGCGGGCCAGGCCAATTGCATGGGCAACGTCGGCGGGCCGTTCGCGGTGAGGATCTTCCCCTTGGGTGCAACGCCCGAAGGGGGGCTTGGATTTGGCCGGTAATGTCTGGTAGTAGACCCTGAGCTGCTATCTGCCCTATCTCTATGACCCCGCGGATGGTCGCAACGACCCGCAGAGCGACGGGGTGCGCGTCCTGCGCGGGGGCTCCCACGACGCGGGGCCGCTACGGGCCAGGACAGCGGCCCGGGCGTCAGCGCCGATGCGCGAGGCGGCGCGCGATATCGGCTGCCGCCTGGTGCTGTCGCTGGCGGATGCGGGGGTGTGAGACCGAGCGGGCGAACCGCCGACGCACTGCTGGTGGCGACGACTGGGCATTCGGCGGATGGTACGCTCCCCACACCCTGCCGACGGTCTTCGCTCGCCCGCAATCAAGATCACCGTCGTTGCCTTCACAGATAAAGCAAGATAGCAAAGTAGTGGCTGACGCTCCCCGCCAGCACGAACAGGTGCCAGATGCCGTGGCACCAGGGCCAGCGGTTGTCGAGGGCGAAGAAGATCACACCCACGGTGTAGAAGAGCCCGCCCGCCACCAGCCAGGCGAAACCGGCCGGGGGCAGGGCCGCGATGATGCCGCCCAGGGCGAAGACGATCAGCCAGCCCATCAGCAGATAGATGCAGACCGACAGCAGACGCCCGCCCTCACCACGGATGGTATCGGTGATCATGCCGATCAGGGCCAGCCCCCAGACGGCGCCGAACAGCCACCAGCCGGTCTTGCTGCCCCGCAATGCTACCAGGGTAAAGGGAGTATAGGTCCCCGCGATCAGCAGATAGATCGCTTGATGGTCGAGGACCTGGAAGACCTCCTTTGCCCGCCCTCGCAGGCTGTGGTAGAGGGTCGATGACAGGTACAGCAGGCACAGCGTCACCCCATAGACTGTGAAGCTGATGATCCGCAGGGCCCCGCCTTCGATACCGGCCAGGGTCGCCAGCACGGTCACTCCGATCAGGGCCAGCACGGCGCCGACCAGGTGGGTGATGCTGTTGAAACGTTCGCCTGGGTACATGTTGGCTATGACTCGGTGAAGATCGGGTTAAGGAGTAGTTGGACCGGCATAAGCGGGCTGTCGGCTCAGCCCGACAGGCCGTGCGAGTGCGTTTCCAACCACTTGCGCAGGCGGTTGGAGTCACCCACCGGGCTGCGCTTGCCCGGCGAATCCAGGAGCACGATCGAAAGCAGCCGTCCGCCGATGACGGCCCGCATAACCAGACAGTGCCCGGCCTCGTTCACGAAGCCGGTCTTGCTCAGTTCCAAGTGCCAGTCCGGGCTTTTTACCAGCGGATTGGTGTTGCGGTACTGCAAGGTGCCTGCGTCGCCATAGGGATGGACCTCCATGGACGCGCTGGTGGTGATCTCGCGAATCAAGGGATAGGCTGCGGCGGCCCGCGCCATCATCACGAGGTCCTCCGCCGTGGAGGTGTTGTTGCCATCCAGGCCTGTGGGATCCGCGAATCGGGAGTCGAGCATCCCCAGCGCCGCGGCCTTGCGATTCATGGCCGCCACGAAGGTCGGTTTGCCGCCGGGGAAGGTCGTTCGTCCCAGGGCCGAGGCGGCGCGGTTATCCGAGGACATCAGAGCGACGGCCAGTACCTCGCGGCGTTGCAGGGTGGCCGCCCGGTCGATGCGCAGGCGCGAACGGCTGTGGCGCAGTTGGTCACGGTCCTCCTCCAGGATCGTCACGGGCTCATCCAAAGGCACGGCGGAATCCAGCACTACCATGGCCGTCATGAGCTTGGTGATGGAGGCGATGGGCCGCTGGTCGCGGGTCCCTTTGGCATAGACGGCCCGGCCCGCCTCGTCGACCACCAGGGCCGAGGCGGAGCTGAGGCCTAGACCCGGCGGGACTATCTCGGCGAGGGGGGGGCGGATCGGCCGCTCCGGCGCCGGCGGCTGGACCATGGCGGTAGCCGGCGGTGCGGGGGGGGGGGCCATTGGGCTGCGCATCGATCTGGGCGGAGCGCGGCGGCACCAGGGCCAGGGCTAGGGCCAGGGCCAGGAGGGACCAAGGGGTGCGAGGGATCGATCTCACTGGGATATCCTTAGAAGATCTGATGATTCAGGCGGTGCGGCGAACCGCGGGGACACACTTGGGCCGATGAACGATGATGGGCGGTGCCGCGTACAGAGGCTATGGTATCCTGGGCCGCGCCGCGGGTTAAGCGGTGAATTCGGCGCGCGGGGTGCGGGTGGCACGCGCGTCATGGGGAGGACCTCATGCCTGCCCTTGCAGATAACCGCGCAGTCCCAAGACGGTGTTCGGCGACACATCGAAGGGAGCGGGGGCCTCGAGCAGGGCGTAGTAGCGGTCCGAGCGGGTCGGAAAGGGCTGCACGGGGACGCAGGCGAGGCTCCATGCCCGTGCGTCGAGCACGCTTTCGCCCTTCTCCTGCGCGAAAGTATCGGCCCGCCGCTGCTCCAGGCGCTCCACCACCGTCGGCGGTGCCCTGGAGACCCGCGTCATGGTTGCCTGCGCAGCGAATGCGGCGGCACTGAAGGTCAGCAACAGTCGGCCCCGGCCCTGCTCGTTTACCAGCATGAACCAGTCAAACCGCCAACTCCCGCGGCGGCATACCGACAGCGAGGAGGACCCACTGGGCCTTGATCATCATTCCGCCTACCTTGTTCAGCCCCCGGCGTCGCCGATCCCTTGCAGAACATGGTTTTGCGCGCGCAAGCCCACATAGGCCGGCCGGCCTTGAGCGGATTTGTGATCAAGGCCGACCCGCTGTTCCTGCGCCTGTTTGGCCACCGCCTCCTGTACCTGCACCGTCACCGCATACTGGCGGCCGTAGGAGGCCCCGACGGCCGCCGACAG
>JADNEJ010000434.1:4042-4833 GCA_016292295.1 Candidatus Thiodictyon intracellulare | reverse complement strand
GCCGGTTGCGGCTGGCACGATGATCGGGGTCGCCTAAAATGGCCAAAGTCGAGATTGCATCGCTTCTCCGATTATGACAACGACACGGCATTATGTAGCAACTGCACGGTCTTGATCATAATTCCGCCCACCTTGTTCAGTCCCGGCTTCGCCGCTCACTTGCAGAACATTGCCTTACGCACGCAAACCCACATGGGCCGGCCTGCCTTGGGCGGATTTGTCATCAAGGCCCAACTGCACATAGTTCATAGTTAAGCGCCTCAACAAAAACGTTTGTAGTAAATCGGATAGACTGAAGTCGGATAGACTGCAAATAAGTTAGGTGATAAAAGTGCGACGCACTGTTATAATAGCGACATGACTTAAATCAGATGAAATTCAAATATATTCTCGATAGCGCGCTGCGCGCTATTTATATAATTCAATTAAGGCGAATTATTAAATAAGAAGGATCGCAGGAAGCTCGCAATCGCTCGCACGTAATGTTATTCTTTTTCAAGATCGGCAGTCATTTGAAGATGTCGCAAATTTTTTTAATACTTATATTAATACGATAAATAACTGAGCAGGTCGACTGGCTATCGAGGGGATCAACGCGGTCTATGATTTTGACGGCCGAGGCGCCAAGCCGATATTTACCGAAGCCGACGAGAAAATAATCCTAGAGTGCTTAGAAATTGACCCGCGTTCGCTGAATAAACTCGACGCAATGGTGATGGAGCGGACTGGGAAGACAGGAAGACAGGAAGACAGGAAGACAGGAAGACAGGAAGACAGGAAGACAGGAAGAC
>JADNEJ010000434.1:0-3942 GCA_016292295.1 Candidatus Thiodictyon intracellulare | reverse complement strand
AGCGAGTCTAGCAACATATCACCGAATCATAAATAAGAATGTTAAGTAATTTAAAAAGAAACGAAAAACCACTAAAGGCAAAAAAATTTAAGACGAACGTAAGCGAGGCGTGAGTGATCTTTCAGGAGTCAATTGTCTTGCCAAAGACGGTGAATTTGATTTCGTCTATTTCGATGCGCCAGGATTCAGTTTGCAGCCGTCTATCCCTTATGCCTGACAGGATATCGGCCGAGCTGGAGCTCTCCGCATTCCTGCTTTGCATTCTATGCGGATTAATGTTTTCGCCTTATTTAATCCGAAGGCGTAAACGGTAGGCGCTTATGAAAAAATAGGTCAGATGACCAGCTTGATGCTGATTAATATTATGGATAATTTTTGCAGTCTATTCACTGAACCAGTAGTTGTTGTGCTGGATAACGCACCGCCGATTCATGTGAGCAAGTCAGTTAAGGAACGCAGGGAATATTTGGAAAATAGCGGGTTGACAGTGTATTTTTTCCGCGATACTCGCCAGAATTGAATCTGACTGAAATCCTTTGGCATAAAATGAAATGCGAATTGATTCAACCTTTTGATTACGCAAATATGAATGCATTAGCTTGCGCTATCCATCGAATGGTAGATTCGTTCGGATCTGAGTTTAGAATTAAATTTGCGAATTAGATTTCGACGGCATAGCGCTCCACAAATGTTTCCGCTCCACAAATGTTTCCGTTGAGGTGCCTATCGAATCAATTGGTTCCGCAGAATCTGGCGGCAACTCAGTGCGATGCGGGTGGGTGGGCGCCGAAATCTCCCAGATTTCGGTGAGAAACCCAGCTGCTGGGGCTGGCTCAGAATCGGAAAGTCGTAGCCAAATCATTGAATAAATAGCCACATGCATTTGCTACATAATGCCGCAACGACAACGATTGTGCTCATCTGTAGATATACGTCTCTCATGTGAGATTCCTGTTTAATCGCGGCGGGCCTTGATCATAAATCCGCCCAAGGCCGTCGCGGTGGATAACCTACCGAGAGTTTTGGTAAACAGCCTGCATGCTGGACTACCGTCTCGACAAGCACGAACTCGCCGAACTGCGTGCAGCCCACCGCGCCGCCCGGGACGCGCGCGAGGCCTATCGGATCAACGCCTTGATCTTGCTCGGTAAGGGGCGGGCGCCGGCCGATGTGGCCGATGCCTTGCTGATCGACCCAGACACTGCTCGCGATTACTTCAAGCGTTACAAGAAGGGCGGCCTTGATGGGTTGCTGCGGATGAGCTATAGAGGCAGCGAAGCCCTGCTCGACGACACGCAGTTGTTGGAACTGGACGACCATCTTCAAAATCACCTATATCTGACAGCCGAGGCCGTCGCCCGACATGTCCAGAAGCACTGGGGGGTGCGTTACACGCCCAGTGGCATAGCTGCGGTCCTACACCGCTTGGGCTACGTCTACAAGAAAGCCAAACTGAAACCCGGTAAACATCCGGCTCCAGAGGTTCAAGAGGTTCAAGAGGTTCAAGAAGCATTCGTTGAAAAGTACGGAAATACCAAGAAAAACAGCGATTAATGTGACGCGATCTATTTCATGGATGCGACCCATCCGCAACATAACCCGGTGATCGGATGCGGTTGGATTAAGCGCAGAAAGGAGCACCCAATCCAGAGCAATACGGATCGCCAGCGGCTTAACATCAACGGTGCGATCAATATTAAGTCGCTGCAATGTTAAGTCGCTGAGCGCAGAGGTCCGATTTGATGAGACCATCGACGCCGCGTCCACGATTGCCTTGTTTAAACAGCTTGAGCAAGCGAGCCCGATGGCCCCATTCATCCTCGTTATTTGCGATAACGCTCGTTACTACAAATCGAAAGCGGTTACCGCGTATCTGACGACATCGCGAATCCAACTGGAGCCACTTTCGCCCTATTGTCAATATCTTAATTTAATTGAGCGCTTCTGGAAATTCTTCAAACGCCAAGTGCTTTACAATCAAAATTACGACGCGTTTGAAACGTTTTGAGGTACCTGCAAGAAGTTCTTCGGTGAACTTGATGCATTTGCCCCGCTACTCCAAACGCTTCTCGCTGAAAATTTCCAAATTATCTGGAATAAAAAGCAGAAAATTCCTATCGCTTAGGTATAATTGCTCTTTCCAGGTTCATGCACGTTTGTCGCGGACCTACTGCCACAGTCAAATTCAGAGATGCGGGCTCGTCAAGACCTGCCGGTAGACCGCTACGGTCGCGTCCACCATGGTCTCCAGCGAGAATTGACTCAGATAGCGTACCCGGCTCTGAGCCCCGAGACGCCCACGCAGCCCGGGGTCGGCGGCCAGGCGGACCATCGCGGCGGCGAGCCCCGCCACGTCCTCGGCCGGGACCAGGAGCCCTGTCTCACCGTCCGCCACCACCTCTGGGATACCCCCGACCCGGGCGGCGATGACCGGCAAGCCGACCGCCGCCGCCTCCGCCAGGGTCAGCGACAGGGCCTCACGCCGCGAGGGTGCCAGCACCAGGTCCAGTTCACGCATCCACTGAGGCGCCGCATCGCGAAAACCCAAAAAATGTACACGGTCCGCGACACCAACGGCCGCCGCGCGCGCACGCATCGCCTTGCCCCAGGGCGTGGCCTCGTCCCCGATCAGCACCAGGTGGATCAGGTCCGGACAGTCGGCGAGCGCATCGATGGCCAGGTCCTGGCCCTTGGCGCGCACCAACCGGGCCACGATACCGCACAGGACGGCGCCGGCGGGCAGCCCGAGCGTGGCCCTCAAGACCGGATGCGGCGGAAGCCGCAGTGGATCGGCGACCCCATGGTGGACAACATTTATTATAGAAGGGTTATAGCCCTGCGCGATCAGAAATTCGGCCACTGCCCGGCTCACCGCGATGATCCGCTCCGCACGGCCGAAGTGCTTACCGGCATTGGTGGAATGGGCCGTCGCCACCACCGGGACCCCGGCGAGCCGCCCGGCCAGGCCGGCATAAAAGGTCCCGCGGGTGAGGTGCCCGTGGATCAGGTCGGCCCCGCAGCGACGCGCCACCCACGCCAGTTTGACCAGCGACCAGACGTCGAAAAACCCCTGCATAGGCAGGTTGTAACAGGCAAGCCCAGCCACTCGGAAACGTTGCGCCAGCCACGAAACCCCCGGCCCCGCGAAAGCGACCAAGTGCCCCTGGGCACTCAGACCGCTCGCCAGTTCCGACAGGTGCATCTCCGCCCCCCCGTAGGAGTGGCTGTGCAACACGAATAGGATCTTCATGACTGCCGGCGCAACGGCCGTGTCCTCGGGGCACTGTGATGACTTGGCGACCATTATCGCCGACAACGACCCGGCGGGTAGGCCGAAGCGCGTCAAGGATCGCGACGCCGGTACCGGTTTCCAAGCGTCGGTTTGGCTGAGGAACGAAGCCCAACGAGCAGCCTGCGCCGGATTCCGCGGAAGCAACTCCAGGTTTCCGGCCGATCGCGGGTCCGGCAACCTCGCGGCTGCCCGGTCCCGCTACGCTATGATGGCCTTGATCGCGGCCTTGATCACAAATCCGCCCAAGGCTGGCCGGCCCATGTGGGTTTTCGCGCGCAAGACCATGTTCTTCAAGGGAGCAGCGACGCTGGGACTGAACAAGGTGGGCGGAATTATGATCAAGGCCTTGATCGCTGTTGCAGCCGCTGGGAGACAGGAGGTCGAGACTTTACCGTGAAAATGCGCGGGCATGGAAGCAAAAAACATCCTCGCCGTCTACATTAGACACAAAAAGTGGAGCGACAATCTGAGCCTGCGACGTTCGGTCAAGCACCGCCCGGGGCCTTGAGCGGATTTGTGATCAAGGCCACAAAAACGTTTGTAGTATACACGTCTCATCTGAGATTTTCGCTCAGAACCCTAGCGTAACCGGCCAACGTCGATATACTATTGTCCCTATGCTCGACTAGACCCTCTCCACCGAACAACTC
>JADNEJ010000118.1 GCA_016292295.1 Candidatus Thiodictyon intracellulare | reverse complement strand
GCAAGTTAGTGTCGCGGTCCATCAGGTAGAAGCGGCGCATCGGCAGTAGCACTCCGGCCATCGGGCGGCCATCGGGCTTGATCCCGACAGTGTACCGGACCCGCCGCCCCGACGGAGCCCCGAAGTCCGACAGGCTGCTAGGCGCTGCGTCCAGCGTGACGGGCAAGAACGGCTTGCGGTCTGGCCGACCCTCGGCGTGTAGCCAGCGGGGCGAGGAACTGCGCCGGGGATAGGCCGGCAGCGCGATCAGGGCGCTGGAGCGGGTGCCGGAACCGTCCAGGTGCTCTTGGCCCATGGCCGCCTCCGGTCCCAGGGACTCGGGATACGCGGGGTCGGCGAGCAGCTCGCACCAGGCGCTCCAGTCGCCGGACTCGGGCCGCGGGACCGGGGCGGCGAGGAAGCGGGGACGATGCAGGGCAATGCGTGGGTGGGCGGGGTCGTCCAGTTCGGTGGCGCTCAAGAGGTGCAGGCCGAGCGGGATGGCCTTGCCATTGTCGTGTTTCGGGGCGCGCCAAACAACTCAAGCGATGCCAAGATAGCCTGTGCTATAAACCACCGATATCCGATCCTCAAGACAAGCAACCGGGCCGATCGCTACCCAGTATGAGCGCAATCCTTGAATTGTTCCGTTCCTCCGGCGCCCTGTATGGGGGCAACGTGGCCTTCATCGAAGACCTCTACGAGCGCTACCTGCAGGACCCCGAGGCGGTGGATCGGACCTGGCGGGTCCGCTTCGATGCCATGTGCCAGGCCGCGGCCAACGAGGCGCAACCCTTTGCGGGTGCGGTCCAGCCGCTCGCCCGCCCGGCCACGGCCGAGATCGCCCACGGTCCGGTGCGCGAAAATTTCGTGCGTCTCGCCCACGAGAGCCGCGTGCGGGCGCACCAGCGCGTCACCGGGCACCTGGAGCCGGCGGCGGCCAAAAAGCAGGCGGCGGTCCTGCGCCTGATCAACGCCTACCGCTCGCGCGGCCACCAGGTGGCCGACACCGACCCGATCGCCTTGCGCGCGAAGCCGAGCATCCAGGACCTGGATCCGGGCTACCACCGCCTGGGCGGCGAGGACCTGGATCTCGTCTTCTACACCGGCTCACTCTACGCCCCGGACCGCATGAAGCTGCGTGACATTATCGCCCTGCTGCAGCGAATCTACTGCGGGCCGGTCGGCTCCGAGTACATGTATATCACCAGCACTACGGAAAAGCGCTGGATTCAGAAGCGTCTGGAGAGCTATCGGGCGACCCCGGAACTAGAGACCGCCGACCGGCGCTGGATTCTCTTCCTGCTGACCGCCGCCGAGGGCATCGAGAAATACCTGCACCAGCGCTACGTGGGACAGAAGCGCTTCTCGCTCGAAGGCGGGGAAGCCCTGATCCCGCTCCTGGACGAACTGATCCAGCGCGCCGGGCGCAAGGGCCAGAAGGAGGTCGTGATCGGCATGGCCCACCGCGGCCGGCTCAATGTGCTGACCAACATCTTCGGCAAGCCGCCCCAGGCGATGTTCGACGAGTTCGAGGGGCGGATGCCCATGGACGCTCACAAGATGGCGGGCGACGTCAAATATCACCTGGGCTTCTCCACCGACGTGGACACCCCCGGCGGGGCCGTGCACCTGGCGCTGGGCTTTAACCCCTCGCACCTGGAGATCATCAACCCGGTGATCGAGGGCTCGGTGCGCGCCCGCCAACGCCGCCGCCACGACAAGACCGGCGACCAGGTATTGCCGGTGCTGATCCACGGCGACGCCGCCTTCGCCGGTCAGGGCGTGGTAATGGAGACCCTGCAACTGTCCCAGACCCATAGCTATTCCACCGGCGGGACCGTGCACATCATCATCAACAACCAGATCGGTTTCACTACCTGCCACCCGCTGGACGCCAGCTCCAGCCCCTACTGCACGGATATCGCAAAGCTCGTGCAAGCCCCGGTCTTCCATGTTAACGGGGACGACCCGGAGGCGGTGATCTTCGTCACCCGCATGGCGCTCGACTTCCGCAACGAGTTCCACAAAGACGTGGTAATTGACCTTCTCTGCTACCGCCGCCTGGGTCACAACGAGGCCGACGAGCCGGCCGTGACCCAGCCCATGATGTACCGCAAGATCGCCGCCCGCCCCACCGCCCGGGCGCTCTATGGCGAGCGTCTCGCCGCCGCCGCCGTCATGTCCTGGGAGGAGTCCGCGGCCCTGGTGGAGGACTATCGTCGCTCCATCGAGCAGGGCGTGGTCGTGGCCCGGCCAGTACTGTGTGGGCTGGACAATGCCTATCGGGTGAACTGGTCGGACTGCCAGAGCGAGGACTGGGACCAGGCCGTCGACACCGGGGTACCGCTGCCGAAGCTCCAGGCACTGGCCCAGGTGATGCTGCGAGTACCGGCGGGCTTCGAGTTGCACCCGCGGGTGGCCAAGCTGTGGGAGGAGCGCACCAAAATGGCCGCGGGAGAGCAACTGCTCAACTGGGGCATGGCCGAGAACCTGGCCTATGCCACCCTGCTCGATGCCGGGGTGCCGGTGCGCCTCTCCGGCCAGGACTGTGGGCGTGGGACCTTCGTGCATCGCCACGCCAAGATCCACGACCAGGCGACCGGCGAGTCCTACACCCCGCTCCAGCACATCGGACCCCACCAAGGCGCCTTCATCGCCATCGATTCCATCCTTTCCGAGGAGGCGGTGCTGGGGTTCGAGTACGGCTTTGCCACCGCCGAACCCCACGGGCTCACCCTGTGGGAGGCCCAGTTCGGCGACTTCGCCAACGGTGCCCAGGTGGTCATCGACCAGTTCATCACCTCCGCTGGGACCAAGTGGGGGCTGGCCTGCGGCCTGACCATGTTGCTGCCCCACGGCCTGGAGGGCCAAGGGGCGGAACATTCATCCGCCCGGCTGGAGCGCTATCTCCAGCTCTGTGCGGAACACAACATCCAGGTCTGCGTCCCCACCAACCCGGCCCAGATGTTCCACCTGCTGCGCCGTCAGATTGTTCGCGACTACCGCAAGCCGTTGATCATCATGACACCAAAGAGCCTGCTGCGGCATCGCCTCGCGGTCTGCGGTCTGGACAAACTCGCCACCGGACAGTTTCGGACCCTGATCCTGGAGACTGACGCCATCGACCCGGCCGGGGTGGCGCGGGTGATCTTCTGCAGCGGCAAGGTTTACTATGACCTCCTGGAGGCGCGGCGCGCCCGGGCCTTGACCCACTGCGCCCTGATCCGCATCGAACAACTTTACCCCTTCCCCAAGGAACAGGTCGCCGCCGCTCTGGCCGGCTATCCAGTCGCCGCCGAGACCGTCTGGTGCCAGGAGGAGGCCAAGAACCAGGGCGCCTGGGACCAGATCAAACACCGCCTCCATGAACTGCTGCCGGAAGACCGACGGCCCCGGTACGTGGGTCGGCCCGCCTCCGCCGCCCCCGCCGTGGGCCACCACGCTGCCCATGAACAGCAGTTCGACCGCCTGATCGACGAGGCCTTGGCCGGCCTTTCAACCCGAGATTGAAGCGCAGGATCCCCCACCAATGAGCAGTGAAGTCAGAGTCCCCGCCCTCCCCGAGTCCGTCGCCGACGCTACCGTCCTGGCCTGGTACAAGGAACCCGGGCAAGTAGTCAAGAAAAACGAGAGCTTAGTCGACCTGGAGACCGACAAGGTGGTGCTGGAGGTTCCGGCCCCGGCCGACGGCGTGCTCGGCCCCATCGCGGCCCCGGTCGGCACCCTCGTCACCGCCGCCACCGTGCTGGCCGTCATCGAGACCGATGTCGCCGCCGCGCCCGCGCCCGCCGCGCCGATGCCCACGACGACCGGCACCGGGGTCGGCGCCGCCCCCAAGGCGGACGACGTGCTTGCCCCCGCCGCCCGCCGCTTGGTCAAGGAGATGAACTTGGACCCGGCTCAGATCGCCGGCAGCGGTCGCGACGGTCGGGTGCAGAAGGCGGACGTCGTGGCCTTCCTGGACGACCGTGAGAAGGCCGTGCCGGAGCGCGACCCCGACCTGGTCCCGCCCTTCGCTCTCAGCGCCCCGGGCCTGAGCGGCGAGGCCGGCCGCCCGGAGCAGCGCGTACCCATGACCCGGCTGCGCGCACGGGTGGCCGAGCGGTTGCTCCAGGCGCAAGCCAACGCCGCCATGCTTACCACCTTCAACGAGGTGAACCTGACGTCCGTCATCGAACTGCGCAACCGCTACAAGGACCAGTTCGAGAAGGCCCACGGGGTGCGGTTTGGCTTCATGTCATTCTTCGTCAAGGCCGCGGTCGAGGCCCTGCAGCGCTTCCCGGTCATCAACGCCTCGGTCGACGGCAACGACATCCTCTACCACGGCTATTACGACATCGGCATCGCAGTCTCCTCCCCGCGCGGCCTGGTGGTCCCCATCCTGCGCAACTGCGACCAGCTCAGCATGGCCGACATCGAGCAGGGCATCACCGACTTCGGGCGCAAGGCCAAGGACGGTTCCTTAAGCTTTGAGGACCTGACCGGCGGCACCTTCTCCATCACCAACGGCGGCATCTTCGGCTCACTGCTGTCCACGCCCATCCTCAACCCGCCCCAGAGCGCGATCCTGGGGATGCACAAGACCCAGGAGCGCCCGATCGCCGAGCATGGCCAGGTCGTCATCGCGCCCATGATGTATCTGGCACTGACCTATGATCACCGGATCATCGATGGGCGCGATGCGGTGCAGTTTCTGGTTACCATCAAGGAATCGCTGGAGGAGCCGGCGCGGTTGTTGCTGCGAATCTAGCAGCCTGTCGGACTTCGGGGCCCCGTCGGGGCTGCGGGTCCGGTACACTGTTGGGATTAACCCCGATGGCCGGAGTGCTACTGCCGATGCGCCGCTTCCACCCGATGGACCGC
>JADNEJ010000599.1 GCA_016292295.1 Candidatus Thiodictyon intracellulare | reverse complement strand
GCACGCCTGTTCGCGCCGCCATCACCGGTGCCGCCGGGACGGCGCGGCCCCAAGCCGCAAAAGGACCCACCCCTGGCCAAGTTGGCCACGCGCCTGGAAGAGGCGCGCACGCACGGCACCGAAACCACGGTTCAGTGGTATCGCGGCAAGACCAAGACGCGACGTCTGCTCAGCGGGGTCTGTCTCTGGGTCGCACTTTTATCACTTTCCTGAAATCCCATTGTGAAAAGCAATATTTCCCAATTAGGTCCAACGGAATATTGCCATCATACAGAAATTAAATTAATATTCAACAAAATGATCTACTGATTTAAAGGCACGAACCTGATAGGACAATCAACTTATTGGCAATCTATCCGACTTACTACAAACCTTTTTGTTAAGACATTTTAGTCATCGAAAAAGAAACGAAAAAATCCTAAAGACAGCCCAACTAAAGACGAACGTGAGCGAGGGGTGAGCGATCTTGCCGATCTTGCAGAACTCAATAGTCTTGTCCAAAACGGTGAATTTGATCTCGTCTATTTTCGATGCGTCAGGATTCAGTTTGCAGCCGTATATTCCTTATGCCTGGCAGGACAGGACGGCCGGACGAGAACTCTCCGCATTCCTGCTTCGCATTCAATGCGAATTAATATTCTTGCCTTCTTGAATCCGAAGGCGCAAACGGTGGACGCTTATGAACAAATCGGTCCGATGACTAGTTTGATGCTAAATTGATATTATGGATAATTTTTGTAGTCTACCCACTGGTCCAGTAGTTGTTGTGCTGGATAACGCGCCGATTCATGTGAGCAAGCTTCGCATTCAATGCAAATGGCAGTTAAGGAACGCAGCGAATATTGGGAAAAGCGCGGGTTGACGCTGTTTTCTTCCGCGATACTCGCCAAAATTGAATCTGATTGAAATCCTTTGGCGTAAAATGAAATACGAATAAATTCAATCTCTGACTTACGTGAGTATGACTGCATTAGCTTGCGCAATCAATCGAATAATATATTCGCTCATATCTGAGTTTATAATTAAATTTGTTAATTAGATTTTGACGGCATGGCGCTCCAAAAATTTTCCGTTGAGATACTTAAAGGTCCGCAACGGGACCTTGATCATAAATCAACGCAAGAACAAGAATGGGAATCGGTTATAAGCGTCGAAGGGGCGAATGGGGGTTGGCAGGACCTCCGAACTTTCATACCATTGGAAGTAAAAACTAACCTAATATATACACGTTTCATCTGAGATTTTCGCTTATGACTCTAGCGTAACCGGCCGACGTCGATATACTATCGTCCCTATGCTTGACTAGACCCTCTCCACCGAACAACTCGCCGAGCTGGGTGCCGCCCACCGGCGTACGCGCGACCAGCGCGAGGCCGACTGCATCAAAGCGGTCGTGTCGCTGGCGGGCGGATAGTCGGCAGAGCAGGTCGCCGAAGTCCTGCTGATCGACTCTAACTCTCCCGCCCGTCGGATGGGGCGGAAGACTGGCCGAGCGAGGGACCAGCGTTCAAGTCGATTTTCCAAAGAATCGCTATTACATTTTTATAATAAAAGACTTACGAAGCATGATCGAACAACGTTGGGACACTAGTACATCGCGATGGAATCGCTCGGACCATTTTCGGCTAGGCTGCCAGCGGCTTGCCCTGATATTTCCAGCGGACAGGGCGGCACAAGGCGCTGTGGCGACTGGCGTTGGCGTGAATATTGGTCTCGTCCAGGCAGACGCTGCCGAAGCGACTGAACTGGTTCTCCCGCGCGACTTCCAGCACCTGCACGAAGGCCGCTCCAAATTCCTTGCGGAAGCTGGCGCCGGAAGGTCGCTAGGGTGTCGCGGTCCGGGTGAAGGTTGCAGGCAAGGCCTTGATCATAATTCCGACCACCTTAGTTCAATCTCGACGTCGCTGCTCCCTTGCAGAACATGGTCTTGCGCGCGCCAACCCGCATGGGCCGGCCGGCCTTGAGCGAATTTGTGATCAAGGCCGCAGGCAATGAAGCGAAACGCCAGCGAATCGTACGTGGCTCGCTTGATCTTGCGGCTGGAGAAACGCCCGGTGGCGTAGCCATCGATCAGCAACGCCAACAGCATGGCCGGGTGATAAGGCGTGCTCCTAGTGCCGCCATACGCCTGCACCAGCACGCTCAGATCCAAGTCTTCCACCACCTCGACCACGTCGCGTGCCAGGTGGCCCTTGGACAGCCAGTCCTGCAACGACAGCGGCAGGAGCAAGTCAGTGTCGCGGTCCATCGGGTGGGAACGGCGCATCGGCAGTAGCACTCCGGCCATCGGGCGGCCATCGGGGTTTATCCAGGCAGTATACCGGACCCGCCGCCCCGACGGGGCCCCGAAGTCCGACAGGCTGCTAATGACGCAACAACTCATTGATCCCAACCTTGCTTCGGGTCTTCTCATCAACCTGCTTAATGATCACGGCGCAGTAGAGGCTATGGCTGCCGTCCTTAGCCGGCAGGTTGCCGGGGACCACGACAGCGCCGGGCGGAACCCGCCCGTAGAGGATCTCACCCGTCTCGCGGTTATAGATCTTGGTGCTCTGGCCGATGAAGACGCCCATGGAGAGCACCGCCCCGGCGCCGACGATGACACCCTCCACCACCTCGGAGCGAGCGCCGATGAAGCAGTTGTCTTCAATGATGGTGGGTGCGGCCTGGACCGGCTCCAGCACGCCGCCGATGCCCACCCCGCCCGAGAGGTGCACGTTCTTGCCGATCTGGGCGCAGGACCCGACCGTCGCCCAGGTGTCGACCATGGTGCCGGAGTCCACATAGGCCCCGATGTTTACGTAGGACGGCATCAGCACGCAGGAGGGCGCAATGTAAGCGCCGCGCCGCGCCGAGGCGGGCGGTACCACGCGCACTCCGGATTCGTGGAATTTCCGTGAGTTGGTGTCGGCAAACTTGGACGGGACCTTGTCGTAATAGTTGGTGAAGTCGCCCTTCATGAGACAGTTTTCCTCGATGCGGAAGGACAGGAGCACGGCCATCTTGATCCAGTCGTTCACCACCCAGTCCCCGTCGCGCTGCTCGGCCACCCGCAGTTCACCCCGGTCCAGGCGCTCCATCACCCCCAGGACGGCATCACGCACCTGAGTCTCGACATTGCGGGGGTTGATGTCGGCACGGCGCTCAAATGCCTCGACGATGATGGATTGGGTGTCGCTCATGGAGGGCTCCGGTTGGACAATGGGAGTTGAAGAGGTCGAGATAGCATTTTGCAGGAAGCTGTCGGCTGTCAGCGGTCAGTGCGGGGTGTTCGGCTGGCCCGGTTACTGCTGACGGCTGACCGCTGACGGCTAACCTCACAGCCGTTCGACAAAGTCGCGGATGCGCCACGCGGCCTCGACGCACTCATCGAGCGGCGGCACCAGGGCCAGGCGCACCCGGTCAGCGCCCGGGTTGTAGCCATCCACGGTACGCGATAGGAAGGTCCCCGGCAGCAGGGTCACCGCCTCTTCGGCAAAGAGTCGGCGCACGAACTCGGTGTCCGGGATCGGCGTGTGCGGCCACAGATAGAAGCCGGCCGGCGGGGCCGCAACCGGCAGGACCGGATTCAGGATCTGGACCACCGCGGCAAATTTCTCGCGATACAGCGCACGGTTGGCGCGCACATGGGCCTCGTCCGACCAGGCAACGGCGCTCGCGCTCTGGGTCGGCAGCGGCATAGCGCAGCCATGATAGGTCCGATAGTTGAAGAAGCGCTCGATCAGCTCGGCGTCCCCGGCGACGAATCCGGAGCGCAGGCCCGGCGCATTGGAGCGCTTGGACAGGCTATGGAAGCAGATGCAGTGCCGCAAGGCATGGTTGCCCATAGCCACGGCCGCCTGAAGCAGCCCCGGAGGCGGGGCGGACTCGTCCAGATAGAGCTCCGCATAGCACTCGTCGGCGGCGATCACAAAGTCGTGAGTCTGCGCCAGCTCGATCAGTCGAATCAGCGTCGGAAGGTCGAGCAGGGCCCCACTCGGATTGCCCGGCGAGCAGATATAGAGCAACTGGCAGCGTCCCCAGGTAGCCGCGTCCACCGCGGCGAAGTCCGGGATGAAGCCGTGCTCCGGCCGGCAGGGCAGGAAATGCGGCTGTGCGCCGGCGAGCAGGGCAGCACCCTCGTAGATCTGATAGAAGGGGTTCGGCATCAACACCAGCGGCGAGCGGCCGGGGTCCACTACCGCCTGAGCCAGCGCGAACAGGGCCTCGCGGGTCCCGTTGACCGGGAGTATCTGGCGCTCCGGGTCCAGGAGCCCCGCCGGCAGCCCGAAGCGTGCGGTGAGCCAACCGGCGATGATCTCGCGCAGTGCGGGCTGCCCGCGGGTCGTCGGATACACGCACAGACCGTGCAGATGGGCGATCAAGGCCTCGGTGATCAGCGCCGGGGTCGAGTGCCGCGGCTCACCGATATAGAGCGCGATCGGCGCCCGGTCCGACGGCGGCGCGAGGCCGGCCTTGAGTTGACTGAGCTTCTCGAACGGGTAGGGCTGCAGGAGCCCGAGGGCAGGGTTCATGGGGCCTCAAGTGCCTGCAGGTGCGCGGCGGCGCGGCAACGGTTGGCGAAAGACCGCTAGTATAGGCCAAGGTCCCCGGCCGCTCCACGCGGCGGCGGCCTTGATCATGGTTCCGGCCGCCCCCCAGGCACCCCGCACCGCCGTGACGCGCGCGCCCTGGCGCCGCGCTGCCGCTCCTTGCGCCGACCGCGGCACCGGCCTTGATCATAAATCCGCCCAAAACTAAGCGTTGAAGATGTTGGAAAAAACTAATAACTTTCATGCACTTGAAATATAAAACTAACTCAGGGTAGTAAAAAATGTCCGAAGGTTCTGCCGCGAGAAACTTTAGCCCAGATGC
>JADNEJ010000314.1 GCA_016292295.1 Candidatus Thiodictyon intracellulare | reverse complement strand
GCGCCCGCGCGGGCGTGAGCGTCTCCAGATTGGCGTCGTCGCATTGTCTGAGGTCGTGATTGCTCAGGTGCATGGTAGTGGCGTGGCGGCGCTTGCCTACTCTCGCTTAGGAGCTTGTGCCATATTCTGGCACGGCCGTCGAGCTGTGTCGCGTGGGCTTATGATGGTCAACGGGAGCTAAGAACAGGGAGGCTAAACGGCTACGTTACCCGCCGCGACTAAACACGAATCTCACATGAGAGACGTATACTTTAGGCTTCCGACGGCGCCGCAGCCTCCCGCGGCACCGCCTTGCCCCGCACCTTGCGGGGCTTGAGATCCGCAGGCGGCCCGCCCACGGCGCGGCCCCTGGTCGCCCGCGACGGCTTGGCGGGACGCGCCGGCGCGCCGTCCGAGATCGCGAGCAAGAGCCCGACGGCGGCGAAGGCGGTGAGCAGGCTGGCGCCGCCGTGGCTGATGAAGGGCAGGGTGGTGCCAGTCAAGGGGATCGATTTCGTCGCGCCGCCGATATTGAGCAGCGTCTGGACCGCCAGCACGGTGGTGAGCCCGGCCGCGAGCAGGCGGCCGAAGGCGCAACGCCCCGGGCCAGCGAGCGCGATCTCGCGGCTCAATAGGATCAGGAAGAACAGTACCAGCACCACGCAGCCCAGAAACCCAAGCTCCTCCCCGATGACCGAATAGATGAAGTCGGCGGCGGCGATTGGGGTGTATTCTGGGCTGCCGATGCCGAAGCCCTCGCCCCAGAGCCCCCCGGCGTACATCCCGGAGAGGCCCTGGAGGATCTGCCAGCCCTCGTCGGTCGGGTCCTGAAAGGGGTCCAGCCAGGCCTCGATGCGGCGCTGTCCGTGCTCGAAAAAAGTCAGCATCAGCGCACCCAACCCGGTCCCGGCCAGGAGCCCCCAAACCAGATAGCCGCTGCGCCCGGTCCCGCTCACTAGGACCACCAGGAAGGCCAGGCCCAGGATCAGCATCATTCCCAGGTCCCGCTGCAGCGCCAGGAGCCCGATCAGCACCGCAAATAAGGTGAGCAGCAGCCAGAGTGCGCGCCAGGGAGGCAGGGGCAGACGCGGGTGCCAGCGGGCGAGCGCCGGCCCCTGTCGTTCCAGGTAGGCGGCCAGGGCCAGGGGGATCGTGACCTTCAGTACCTCGGTCGGCGTCGTAAAGCCCAGTGCGTAGACGGCGCCGCGGAAGCGCTGTCCGGTCACGAGCAGCGCGGCGACCAGGACGAGCGACAGACCGGCCCAGAACCACAGACCCCGGGCCAGCACCCGGTAACGCCCGTCGGCGAAGGCCAGGGCGCACGCCGTCATGACGAAGAATCCGGCGGGGACAAGTCCCAAGGTCAGGGCCCCGGGGTCATTATGAAAGTCTCCCATCCGATATTGGGCCAGCAGGCCGAAACCGGAGAGAAAGGCGACCGTTGCCGTCAGGACCTGGTCGCCGCGGAAACCCGCAACGACCAGGAGCAGATGCACCCCGGCGAGCGCGAGACCGTATAGTGCCAGCGGCAGCAGGTCTAAGGCCCCGAGTTGCCGTCCCTGTGTGACCTCCGCCCCCAGGATCAGCACGAAACCCAGGGCCATGCAGCCCAGGCAGGCCAACAGCAGTTCACGTTCGGCCCGGCGCCGGAACCAGGTCGCGGCGAATCCGGTGTCGGCGCAGGCGGCGCTCAAGGTCCCACCCTCAGCTCCAGGGCCTTCACCAGCAGGTCGCGGGCGATGGGCGCCGCGACGCTGGAGCCGAAGCCGCCGTGCTCCACCAGCACCACTACCGCGAGCATAGGGTCCCCCGCGGGGGCGAAACCGATGAACCAGCTGTGGGGCGCCCCGCGGAGGCTCTCCGCGGTGCCGGTCTTACCGGCGATGGCGAGTCCGGCGTCATTGATGCCGCGGCCGGTCCCCTGCGTGACCACCTTGCGCATCATCCCGGCCAGCCGTGCGGCGGTCTGCACCGTCATGTACTGGCCCAGGGAGGCGGCGGGTTCCTGCACGAGCAGGCGCGGACGCATGGCGAGCCCTCCGTTGGCCACTGCGGCGGCGATGGTCGCCAGGTGCATGGGGGATGCCAGCACTCGCCCCTGGCCGATGGATGCCTGGGCCAGACCGTACAGGTCGGTGGGGGCCAGCCGCGGCAGGCGCCCGGTGCTCAGGTTTCCGTACCGGTCAGTTCCCGGATAGAGCCGGACTTGGCGGTCGAAGGCGAAGCGCTCCCCGGTGCGGGCAAAAGCGTCCCGGCCGTAGCGCACCCCGAGTTGGGCGAAGAAGACGTTGGACGACTCGGCAAAGGCGGTCGTCAGGTCCAGATTGCCGAAGCCCGACCAGGCGCGCCCGGCCTTCTGCGCGCTGTAATAGTCGTGGTCGCGGATCGGCGGGTAGCGCCGCGAGGTGGTGAAGCCCTCCGCCGGGCAGTTCAGGGTGCCGCTGAAGCCGGCCTCGATCGCCTGCGCGGCCATCACCACCTTGAACACCGAGCCCGGCGGATAGAGCCCCTGGGTCGCCCGGTTCAGCAGCGGCGTGCCCGGCGAAGGCCCGCGAAACAGTTCAGGCCCCAGGCGGTTGGGGTCGAAGGCCGGGCTGTTCGCCAATACCAACACCGCGCCGTCTTTGGGCCGCAGCAGCACCACGGTCCCCAAGCGCTCGCCCAGCCGCTGCAGGGCCAGGAGTTGCAACTCGCTGTCCAGGGTCAGCGTCAGGTCCTGGCCGCGCGGCTGCTTGGTTTTGGTCAGCAGTTGGCGGCCCAGTTCGCCCCAGGACGCCAGGGTCTGCGGGGTGGCCCCGTTGAGCTGGGCATTGGCCGCCGCCTCGGCCCCGATCGCCCCGAACCGCGGATCGCTGTAGCCCACCGTATGCGCAAAGGCCGGGCCGAAGGGATAGACGCGCCAGACCCGGCCCTCGAGCTCTCGGCTCTGGGCCAGGATCCGGCCGTGCCGGTCCAGGATGCGCCCGCGCAGGATGCGATGGGCCGGATTGAACTCGCGTCGGTCGTGCGACTGCATGAAGGCGACGAACTGCGGCCGAAAGAGCCCGGTCAACTGCCAACTCGCCTGGTAGCCCAGCACCGCCAGGAAGGCCGCCGTCAGGACCAGCAGCGGCCACGACAGCCAGCCATCCGCACCCACCGCCGGCCGCAGCTCGGTGAGGCGCAGCCAGGCCCAGGCGCGCCACAGGACCACGCAGGCGGCGATGAAGAAGGCCAGGTGCAGGACCAGGCGCAGCGCCGGCCAGGCGGCGGAACCGACCAGGGAACCGAAGAGGTGCAGCGGATCGATAGCGGTCACCCTGGGGGTAGTCCTGACTGGGAAGGAGACGGGCATTATCCAGGAAAAGAGACGCGGGCGGGGTCACGCGTCCGGGACCCGGGCACTTTGAAGAATATGCGAGAAATTTAGGTATCCAGCCGCTTTAATAGCATTGACTTTAATATAAAAATGTGTTTCTCTTTTGCTTATCTGATGATGAAGCTGGCCGTTTATACCGCGAAATCAGAGCAGTCCGACCCTGTCTACTGAACGCCTCTATCGACCTTGTTGCGGCAGTTGCCGTCCTGGGCGGGATCGATTTTGGCAAGAGATATCCTGCACGTCCGTCAATTGGCGGCCCGACCCTAAGACCAGCCGATGCACGTACCCGCACGCAACCACCCCAGTCTCTATGAACAGCTCGAAGCCTTATCCGCAGGGGTGGGGGGAGATCCTGGACGGCCGACTCTACGTCCATCCGCGCCCGAGCGGGCCCCATGGATTTCACCTCCGCAGCGCTCGGATACGACTTGATCGGACCCTTCCAACGGGGGCGCGACGGCTCCGGCGGGTGGTGGATCATCGACGAACCGGAACTGCACTTCATCCGCAACGCCGAGGTCGATGTCCCGGACTCGGCCGGCTGGCGACGCGAACGGATGCCGCTCATTCCGCAGGAATACCGCTATACCGTGGTCCCCGATTGGGTGTGTGAGGTCCTGTCGAAGTCGAGTGCGGACACCGACCGGAATGTGAATATGCCGATCTACGCGCGCGGCCTTGATTACAAATCCGCCCAAAGCCTGCCGGCCCATGTGAGTTTTCACGCGCAATACCATGTTTTGCAAGGGAGTGGCGACGCCGGGACTGAACAAGGTGGGCGGAATTATGATCAAGGCCTACGCGCGCTTCCGCGTGGCCTATGCTTGGTTGATCGATCTGCAAGCGCACACCCTGGATGTCTATGCCTTGGAAGCCGGCATCTGGCGCGAGCTCGGACGCTTCGCTGGCGCCGCGCCGGTATGCGTCGAACTATTCAATGCGGTGACCATCCAACTTGACGATCTGTGGGCGCCGACGGCATAGCGGCTGGGAGCGCCGCACCCCAGTGCGGCGCGGCCTCTGCTCAAAGCGCACCGCCGGGGTCATCTGCGAGATCGTGCCGCACTGGGTGCGGCGCCCTCAGGCCGGGCCGGATTGGAAGTGAGGCTTAATTTAACCTCAAGGCACCGCATCCGGCTCGAACACCGGCGACATCCGTTGCGCGAGGTCCGCGGTAACCGTTTAGCACCCCCTGGTTGCCAAGTAGCCGTAGCGGGTCGCCTCGATCAGATGACTGGTGAGGGCAACGGTGGGGCTTGAAGTCCTTGACGCCGCTGGCGGATCACCTCGGCCAGAGACGACCAGGGCGAGACGACGCGCTGGCGACAGGGCTCGATGATGCTGGCCAAGTGGGCGAAGGCGCGGGTACCCTGCGCGGTGCGGGTTCCCCATGCCGATGCGGCGGGCGATAACCCAGTGGGGCCGGGCGCGCTCGGCCTCGTTGTTGGTCAACGGCAGCTTCGGATGGTCGAGCACTACCCAGAAGGTGTCCCAGTCGTTGAGCAACTCGCGCGCC
>JADNEJ010000329.1 GCA_016292295.1 Candidatus Thiodictyon intracellulare | reverse complement strand
GGCCGTCTCTGGCCGAGGTGATCCGCCAGCGGCGCCAAGGACTTCAAGCCCCACCCTTGCCCTCACTAGCCATCTGATCGGAGCGACCCGCTACGGCTACTTGGCAACTAGGAGGGCTAAACGGTTACCACCTGCGCGGACTGTGCAGCGTCGCGGGCGAGGACCGCCGCGACTCGTCGTAGCGAGCGGAAACCGCGACTGGGCCGGTCTTGCGGCGCTGCATGGCACGGGCGTTGACCTACTCGAATTCTTCAGGATTGGCCATGGATGTTGCTTCAGCGGTTGCAAGCCGTAACCAGTGCCGCCGCGAGTGCGGCCTTGATGCGGGTCAGTTCTTGCCGCGAGAAACCGTAGCTTTCGCGCAACTCTGGCGGGCCATCCGGGCAATGCAGATTGAAGACCGCCTCGCAGCCGCCGACAACGACATGAACGTGCGCGAGCCTATGCTCGTTCGGATTGATCACCACGCGAAGGTAGTCGATGCGCAGGACCGTGCGCATAGCTGCAGTCTACGAAAAACCCAAGCACTTGGGTTAACCGCGAGGCGGAAATTACCAGCACGTATTCGCGAGTTGCTGCGACCAGAAGTACAAGGCCAGAGCCTTGAACTCCGGATCGTGGACCAGCTCCAATGCCCATGGGGCGCGCCGCACCCGGTGCGGTGCGCCCGGTGGGCCTCAGCGTCCGGACAGTAGCACGTTCATCATCACGCTGTTGAGCCGCCCGACGAAGGCGGCTGGGTCATCCAACTGACCGCCCTCGGCGAGTTGCGCCTGATCGAACAGGATCAGTCCCAGGTCCGCAAAGCGGGTCTCGTCCTCCTCCGTCTCCAGGCGCTTGACCAGGAGGTGGTCCAGGTTCACTTCTAGTGTCGGGCGCTGCACCGGGGCGTCCTGGCCGACCGCCTTCAGCACCCGGGCCAGGTTGGCACTCATGTCGTACTCGCCCACGACCAGGCAGGCTGGGGAGTCGACCAGGCGGGCGCTCGGGCGCACCTTGTCCACCCGCTCGCCCAGCGCCGTCTTGAGGCGCTCCAGCAGGGTACCGTGTTCCTTGGTCGCCTGCTCGGTCTTGGCCTTCTCTTCGGCGTCCGCCAGGCTTCCCAGGTCCAGGTCGCCCTTGGCCACCGACTGCAGGTGCTTGCCCTTGTATTCGTGCATGTGGTTGACCAGCCACTCGTCTACCCGGTCGGACAGCAGCACCACTTCCACGCCCTTCTTGCGGAAGACCTCCAGGTGCGGGCTATGACGGGCGGCGGCAGGGCTGTCGGCGGTGATGAAATAGATCTTGTCCTGACCCTCCTTCATCCGCTCGATATAGCCGTCCAGGGACTCGGTCTGGGCCTCACCCGCGCCGTGAGTGGTAGAAAAGCGCAGCAGACCGCCCAGGCGTTCGCGGTTGGCGAAGTCCTCTGCCGGACCCTCCTTGATCACGCGGCCGAACTCTTTCCAGAACTCGGCATATTTCTCCGGCTCGTCGGTGGCCAGGATCTCCAGCAGACCTAAGATGCGCTTGGTGTTGGCCTGGCGGATGGTGTCGATCTTGCGGTTGTGCTGGAGCAGCTCCCGGGAGACGTTGAGCGGCAGGTCATCGGAGTCCACCACGCCCTTGACGAAGCGCAGATAGTGGGGGAGCAGCTTGTCCGCTTGGTCCATGATGAAGACGCGGCGCACATAGAGCTTGATGCCGTGCTTCTGGTCCCGGTCCCAAAGGTCCCAGGGGGCCTTGGCAGGGACGAAGAGCAGGGTGGTGTACTCGTTGGTGCCCTCCACCCGGTTGTGGACATAGGCGAGCGGCGGGTCGTAGTCGTGGGAGAGGTGCTTGTAGAACTCCTGGTACTCCTCCTCGGTCACGTCGGCCTTGTTGCGCATCCACAGCGCCGTGCCGCGGTTGACCTTCTCCCAGACGGGGGCCTTGTCCTTGGGCTTGTCCTCGCCCGCTTCGGCCTCGTCGCCCTCCGGCTCCTCATCGGCGTCTTTCAGCATCTCCACCGGCAGTGCGATGTGGTCGGAGAACTTGCTGATGATGGAGCGCAGCCGCCAAGGGTCCAGAAATTCCTTCTCATCCTCCTTCAGGTGCAGGGTCACGTCGGTGCCGCGAGCGGCCCGCTCCACCGTCTCCAGGGTGTAGCTGCCGCGTCCGTCGGACTTCCAGCGCACCCCATGTTCGGCGCCGAGACCGGCGCGGCGCGAGACGATGGTCACCCGCTCGGCGACGATATAGCTCGAGTAGAAGCCGACACCGAACTGGCCGATGAGCTGGCTGTCCTTGGCCTGGTCGCCGGTCAGCTTCTCGAAGAAGCGCTTGGTGCCGGAGCTGGCGATGCTGCCGATGGTCTCCACGATTTCCTGGCGGCTCAGGCCAATGCCGTTGTCCGACACGGTCAGGGTCCCGGCCTCCTTGTCCACCGTCACGCGGATGCGCAGTTCGCCCCCGTCGCTCTCGTAGAGCCCATCGTCGCTCAGGGCCTCGAACCGCAGCTTCTCCGCCGCGTCCGAGGCATTGGAGATCAGCTCGCGCAGGAAGATCTCCTTGTTTGAGTAGAGTGAACGGATGACCAGATCCAGGACCTGGCTCACCTCCGCCTTGAACTCCAGTGTTTCCTTGTGCGCTTCGACAGTCATACGTTTGCCTACCTCTTTGAAAAATTTATCTGTGAGTGATCGCCAGGGCGCCATGGCCTGCCGACAAACCGGAAAATCGTAGGGTGCGCCGTGCGCACCGGGCGGCCGCCGTGTCATAGTGGCCGAGTCTGCGATCTGCACCTATCGATACCTCGGTGCCGCGGCAGGTGCGCACGGCGCACCCTACGCCGGCCTGACGCCGTTCGGCGGGACTTAAGGGGTCGTCCGGCGACACGCGCACCGCCGACGGTGTTATTGTCGCACGCCGTGCCGGGGCTACAATCCGGATTTCCCGCCGCGGCCGCGGGTCCGCCGCACCAGTGTGCGCCGGCCCCGCGATCCGAACCGCATCAATGTAGGCCATCACATCGACAATCAAGGGGTTGACCATGGAGCCGAAAACGATCAAAACTACGCCCTTCGCGGGGCAACGCCCGGGGACCTCGGGGCTGCGCAAGAAGGTCCGGGTCTTCGCGCAGCCGCACTACCTGGAGAACTTCGTCCAGTCGATCTTCGACACCCAGAGCACGCTCGTCGGCGGCACCCTGGTGGTCGGCGGTGACGGCCGCTACTATAACCGCGAGGCGATCCAGACCATCCTGCGCATGGCTGCCGCCAACGGCGTCGCCCGCGTGCTGGGAGGACAGGGCGGCATCCTCTCCACCCCGGCGGTCTCCTGCATTATCCGCAAGTACAAGACTCAGGGCGGGATCGTGCTCTCCGCCAGCCACAACCCGGGCGGGCCGGAGGAGGATTTCGGGATCAAGTTCAATGTCGCCTCCGGCGGACCGGCGCCCGAGTCGGTCACCGAGGCGATGTTCGCCCGCACCCAGACCATCGGCACCTATCGCACCCTGGACTGCCCGAACATCGACCTGGACCAACTCGGTACGGTGCAGATCGGCACCATGCAGGTCGATGTCATCGACCCGGTGGCGGACTACGCGGCCCTGATGGAGTCGCTGTTCGACTTCGACGCCATTGAGGCGCTCTTCAACTCTGGGCTCTTTAAGCTGCGCTTCGACGCCATGCACGCCGTCACCGGCCCCTATGCCATGGAGATCCTGGAAAACCGCCTGGGCGCCCCGTCGGGCACCGTCATGCACGGCGTACCGCTACCGGACTTCGGCGGTCACCACCCGGACCCCAACCTGGCCCACGCCCAGGAGTTGGTCGCCCTGTGCCAGGGCACCGACGGACTGGACTTCGGCGCCGCGTCCGACGGGGACGGCGACCGCAACATGATCCTTGGCAAGGAGTTCTTCGTCACCCCTAGCGACAGTCTGGCGGTCCTGGCGGCCAATGCCCACCTGACCCCGGGCTACAAGGACGGTATCCGCGGCATCGCCCGCTCTATGCCCACCAGCCAGGCGGCCGACCGGGTCGCCGAAGCCATGGGGATCGAGTGCTTCGAGACCCCCACCGGCTGGAAGTTCTTCGGCAACCTCCTGGACGCCGGGCGCATCACCCTGTGCGGCGAGGAGAGCTTCGGCACCGGCTCCGATCATGTGCGCGAGAAGGACGGCCTTTGGGCAGTGCTGTTCTGGCTCAACCTGCTCGCCGTGCGTCAGCAATCCGTGGCCGAGATCGTCACCGAGCACTGGCGGCACTTTGGCCGCAATTTCTACACCCGCCACGACTATGAGGCGGTGAACGCCGAGGCTGCCGCGGGCCTCGTAAACCACCTGAACGTTCTGCTTCCGGCCCTGCCCGGCAAACGCCTGGGCACCTATACCATCGCTTATGCCGACGACTTCGCTTACACCGACCCCATCGACGGCAGCGTGTCGAAAAATCAGGGCATCCGCATCGGCTTCGAGGGCGGCGCCCGCATCGTCCTGCGCCTTTCCGGCACCGGCACCGAAGGCGCCACACTGAGGGTCTACATCGAGTCCTACGAGCCCGACCCCGCCAAGCACTACCAGGACCCCCAGGACGCCCTGGCCCCGCTCATCCGCATCGCCCGGGACCTCGCCCAGATCGAGGAACGCACCGGGCGCACCGAGCCGACCGTCATCACCTGAGGCACGCGGCGCGCCAGGGACGGCGCGCCGACAGCCTCCTCAGAGCATCCCGCCACGCTGATCGCTGCAAATTCTCTCACAGAGACACGGAGACACAGAGAAAAACATTTATTTTTGAACTAGTACCCCACGATGGAAATCTTAATGCTATTTATTGGCGTATGTCGTAAGTTACTATTTTTTCAGAATTCTACTGATTCCCTGCGATGCCCTTACTGCGTGCTGCCCCC
>JADNEJ010000429.1 GCA_016292295.1 Candidatus Thiodictyon intracellulare | reverse complement strand
TGCCGGTTGCGGCTGGCACGATGATCGGGGTCGCCTAAAATGGCCAAAGTCGAGACAGACAGGTGGGCTTGCCGGTCTGGCGCGGGGCGTGAAGCGCAAAATATTTCTTCTGGTCGATGAGTGCCAGCACACCGTCCAGGTTCCAGCGATGCAGGGGCGGCAGACAGTAGTGATCCTCCGGCCAGACAGGGCCTTCGGTGTTGGAAAAACGCATGGTGCGTCTCCGTGACATTTGGAATACCGCAGGCCCCGTGCGGCCTCAGTCTGGTTGATGCATAGTCTCGTGCGGACCCGGTTCCTCCTGGGATAACCCGCCCCCAGGCTGCGCCGGTGCCTCCAGTCGATCCCCCAGCATCCGCCGCACCACCACATAGAAGAACGGCACGAACAGCACCCCCAGCAGCGTGGCGCCGACCATTCCGCCCATGACCCCGATGCCGATGGCGTGGCGGCTGTTGGCACCGGCGCCGCTGGAAATAACGAGCGGGGTGACGCCCAAGATGAAGGCGATAGAGGTCATGACGATGGGGCGCAAGCGCAGCCTGGCGGCCTCCATGACCGACTCGTAGAGGCCGCGCCCGGACTGGTGCATGGTGTTGGCGAATTCGATGATGAGGATGGCGTTTTTGGCCGAGAGGCCGATGGCTGCAATCAGGCCGACCTTGAAATAGACATCGTTCTCCAGTCCGCGCAGCCAGGTGAAGCTCAAGGCCCCCAGGACCCCCAGCGGTACCACCAACATGACCGCCGTCGGGACCGACCAGCTCTCATAGAGTGCGGCAAGGGCCAGGAAGACCACGGTCAGAGACAGGGCGAACAGGATAGGTGCCTGCTTGCCGGAGATGATCTCCTGGAGCGAGGCCCCGGACCACTCGAAGCCGATGCCCGGCGGCAGTTCGGTGGCGACGATCTTCTCCATGGCCGCCATGGCTTGGCCGGAGCTGTGACCGGGACTCGGGTTGCCGTTGATTTGGATCGCTTCGAAGCCGTTGTAGTGGTCGATGGCCGGCGAGGCCAGGGTCCAGTCCGCGTTCACCACTGAACTCAAGGGGACCATGGCGTCCAGCCCGCCCCCTTTACCGGGGATAAAATAGCGCGCCAGGTCCTCGGGGCGGCTGCGGAAAGCGGCATCGGCCTGGAGCAGGACCTTGAGCACCCGCCCCTGGTAATTGAAGTCATTGGCATAGACCGGGGCCAGCATGAGCTGGATGGCGCCATAGATGTCGGCCAGGTCGAGCCCCATGGCCTGCGCCTGGAGACGGTCCACGGTGAACTGGACCTGGGGTCCGTCCTCCAATTGATTGGGTCGCACCCCGGCCAAATCCGGGTTCTTGGCCGCGGCGCCGAGCAGCGTATTGCGCGCCTGCATCAACTGGGCATGACCCACACCGCCGCGGTCCTGTAGTCGGAAGTCGAAGCCGCCGAAGCGGCCGAGCCCGCGCACCGTTGGCATGTTGACTACGAAGATGCGCGCCCCCTTGACCGCTTGCAGGGCGCCGTTGATCGCCGGGATGAAGGCATTGATCTGCTCCGCGGGCTTGGTGCGGAGATCCCAGTCCTTGAGCCGGATAAAGCCCAGGGCCACGTTCTCCCCTTGACCGACGAAGCTGAACCCCGCCACTAGCATGGCGCGGTCGACCGCCGGATTTTTGCACAGAATCTTGTTCATCTCCTGCAAGAGCTCGGTCGTACGCTGCATGGTGGCCCCGGGGGGCAATTGCACGATGGCGAAGGCGTAGCCCTGGTCCTCCTCCGGCAGAAAGCTTGACGGCAGTTGGGTGAAGAGCCAGCCGGCCAGCACCAGCAGTGCAGCGAAGGAGACCATCCAGCGCGGCGTGTGGCGGATCGCCATAGCGACACGCCGCAGATAGGCCACGGTAATCGCGTTGTAGCCGCGATTGAAGCCGCGCAGGAACCAATTTGGCTCGTGTACGGGCTTGAGCAGGGTGGCGCACAGGGCCGGGGTGAAGCTCAGCGCCATGAGGGCGGAGATGCCCATGGAAATGACGATGGTCAGCGAGAATTGGCGGTAGATGACCCCCACGCTCCCGCCCACCAACGCCATTGGGATGAAGACCGCCGCCAGCACCAGGGTCATGGCGATCACCGTCCCGGTGATCTGGTCCATGCCCTTGCGCGCCGCCTCCTTGGGCGACAGGCCCTCCTCGGTCATGAGCCGCTCCACGTTCTCCACCACTACGATGGCGTCGTCCACCACCAGGCCGATGGCCAGCACCAGGGCGAAGAGGCTCAGCACATTGATGGAGAAGCCCGCCATATACATGCCGGCAAAGGCTCCGGTAAGCGCCACCGGCACCACCAGGGTCGGAATCAGCGTGGCGCGCAGGTTCTGGAGGAACAGCAGGATCACCAGAAAAACCAGGACCACTGCCTCCACCAGGGTCTTGACCACCTCCTGGATGGAGATGCGCACAAACTGAGTGCTGTCGTAGGGGTTTAGCCACGACACCCCGGCCGGCAGATAGTGCGCCAGCTCATCCATCTTGGCCCGTACCGCCGCGGCCACCTCCAATGCATTGGCATCCGGGGCGAGCTGGATGGCAAAGCCGGCCACCGAGTCCGCCCCCAGGTGGACGTCGCGCCCGAAGGACTCGGCCCCGAGCGCGATGCGGGCGACGTCTTTCAGTTGGACGTTACTGCCGTCCGGATTGGCGTGCAGGATGATCTCGTCGAACTCGTCAGCCGACGTGAAGCGGCTGGCGGCGGTCACCGAGGCGGTGAAGCCCTGGTCGGGCAAGGCCGGCATGGAACCGATGTTGCCGGCGGCCACCTGGATGTTCTGGCCGCGGACCGCCGCCAGTGCCGCCGCGGCACTGAGCCCGAAGCCGCGCAGCTTGTCGGGGTCGAGCCAGATGCGCATGGCGTAGCCGGAGCCGAACTGAGTGGCCCCGCCCACCCCGGGTAGGCGCCGGATGGGGTCCAGGATTTGGGCCGTGATCAGGTTGTCGAGTGCGTTGCTGTCGATCGCCTGGTCGCTGGAACGCAGTGCCACCGCCATCAGGAAGTCGGCGTTGGCCTTGGCGACTACCAGGCCGTTTTGCACCACGTCCCGCGGCAGGTGTGGTTCGGCGACACTCAGGCGATTCTGCACCTGGACCTGAGCGATGTCGGGGTTGGTGCCGGTCTGGAAGGTTAGGGTGATCTGGGCCTGACCGACCTCGCGCGAAACGGAGTCGAAATAGAGTAGATCATCCACCCCGGTGAGCTGCTGCTCGATGACCGAGGTGACGGTCTTCTCCATGACCTCCGCGCTCGCCCCCGGGTAGGAGGCGGTGATGCTGATCTGCGGCGGGGCGATCGGCGGATAGGCCGAGACCGACAGGTTGAGTGCGGCCACACCGCCGGCCAGGGTGATGAGGATGGCGATGACCCAGGCGAGGATGGGACGGTCGATGAAAAAACGGGGCATGAGCTATTTCGACCCTTGCGCGGCAGCTGGCGGTGCGTCCGCCTTGGGTTTGTCGGGACCGGGCGCTAAGGCTGAGGCGGGCGACGGCGGCGCGATCCGCACCTCGTTCCCCGGCTTGACCTTCTGGAGCCCGGCGACGATCACCAGCTCACCGTCCTTGAGGTCGCCGGTCACAATCCACTCCTTGTGGGTCATACCGCGACTCGTGACCCGGCGCTGGGCCACCTTGCCGGCACTGTCCACCACCAGCAGAAAGGCCCCCTGGGCGTCCCGCGACAGGGCCGGCTGGGGCAGTAGAAAGGCCTGTTCCAACTGTCCCGCGGTCAGGCGCAACGTTACGAACATTCCAGGCAACAGGGCCTTATCTGGGTTTGGCAGGGTGGCGCGCAGGGACAGGGCACCGGTGTTCGGGTCCACCGCAAGATCGGAAAAGTCCAGGGTCCCGAGGTGAGCATAGGGGGTGCGGTCCGGTAACAGCACCTCGACCTGGGTCTCGGCGGCCGATCTGGCCCCGGCCGCCGCCAACTTGTGCAGGTCGGCCAGCTCGGCCGGCGACTGGCTGAAGTTGACATAGAGCGGATCGATGCGATCCACCGTGGTCAGCAGGGTCGCGTCCCCTTGCCCCACCAGAGTGCCCTCGGTCACCAGGGCGCGGCCAGCGCGCCCGGCGATGGGGGCGGTGACCGTGGCAAAGCCGAGCTCCAGGCGGGCGGCGTCGAGATTGGCCCGCGCCTGCTTGACTGCCGCCGCGCTCGTGCGCTCCGCCGCCTGGGCGGTGTCCAGGTCTTGTTGCGAGGAGGTTTTCTTCTCCCGCAACTCCAGGAAGCGCTTAGCGGTCAGGGCGGCGTTGGCGGCATCCGCCTCGGCCCGGACCAGGGCCGCCTCCTGGGCATTGAGCGCGGCCTGCAGGCGGGCTGGATCGATGCGGAACAAGACCTGTCCCGGTTTGACGTCAGTCCCCTCCGTATAGACCCGCTCCAGTAGGACCCCGGCGACCCGCGCCCGCACCTGGGCCGAGCGAGTCGCCGCCAGGCGCCCCACCAGCTCCCGGGTGTTCGGCACCGCCTGGGCATGGGCGGCCACCACCGCCACCTCCGGGATAGGCTTGGCCGCCACGGGACCCGAGGCGGCCGGCCCGGCCGGCTTGTCACAACCGGCCGCCAGGGCCATGCTGACACCGAGCGCTATCCCGCGCAACAACTTCGACCTCATGGGGAAACTCCGAACTCGGGGGCTGGTGCCCTCGCCTGAATGGGTAGGACTGCGTTAGGCCCTTTGAAGAATCTCACGCGGAGACGCAGAGAAGAAGGGATTATTCTGTCTTTAGGAGCCAGCGGGGCCTAGCAGCTTGTCGGACTTAGCGACTGTCGCCACCGCCTGAGGCCCTTGAACGGGCTTTTGTGGAAAAAAAGAGACTATTTTCGGCTAGAAACGCAGTTTTCTGCGGTGTTCCCCTGACT
>JADNEJ010000137.1 GCA_016292295.1 Candidatus Thiodictyon intracellulare | reverse complement strand
CCCGTCCAAGGGCCTCAGGCGGTGGCGCCGGTCGCTAAGTCTGACAGGCTGCTAGTATGTATGACCCCGTTAGGGTCATCGCCGGAACCGATGCGTCACGAGCACTGCCGCAGTGCCAACCCCACGACACCGTACCGCGCGCCTTAACCACCACGCGCACGCGACGTTTTTCGCTCAGAAGTCTGGAGTCAACAAGAATGCAGCAGCCCGCCGATCAGCCCACCGCAGACTGGGAGACCCCACCGGGAGCGACCTACACAGACATCCTCTACCAGCACTGCGCAGGCGTCGCCAAGATCACCATCAACCGCCCGGAGGTCCGTAACGCCTTTCGCCCGCAGACGGTGCAGGAGCTAATCGACGCCTTCCATCGCGCCCACCTGGACCGCGGGGTGGGCGTCATCATCCTCACCGGTGCCGGTGACCTGGCCTTCTGCTCCGGTGGCGATCAGCGCATTCGCGGCGACGAAGGCTACCGCGACGACGCCGGGGTCGAACACCTGAACGTGCTCGAACTCCAACGCCAGATCCGCACTCTGCCCAAGCCGGTGGTAGCCATGGTGGCGGGCTACGCCATCGGCGGCGGGCATGTGCTGCACTTGATCTGCGACCTGACCATCGCCGCGGACAATGCTCGCTTCGGCCAGACCGGGCCGCGGGTCGGAAGCTTCGACGGTGGCTTCGGCTCCGGCCTCATGGCGCGCACCGTGGGCCTCAAAAAGGCCAAGGAGATCTGGTTCCTGTGCCGCCAGTACGATGCCGCCGAGGCCATGCGCATGGGGTTGGTGAACACCGTGGTCCCGCTGGCAGAACTGGAGTCTGTCACCCTCGACTGGTGCCGGACCATACTGGAGCTGTCGCCGACGGCGCTGCGGATGCTCAAGTCCGCCTTCAACGCCGACACCGACGGGCTCGCCGGCATCCAGGAACTGGCCGGGAACGCCACCGCCCTCTTCTATATGACGGCCGAGGGGCAGGAGGGGCGCGATGCCTTCCTGGAGCGGCGGGCGCCGGACTTCGGCAAGTTTCCGCGGCGGCCTTGATCAGCGGCCCTTGGTGCCGACCGCGGTCAAATGGACAGGATTGACGGGATTTCTCTTGATTAACAGGATTTTTTGCCTTCGGGTGACCTTCGACAGCCGCTTTCGCACACTGATTGAACATGCAACAACATCCAGACAGCCACACCGCAACGCTCGCCCTGGAACCGACGGAGCCGGTCGGCAAGGTGACTGGCGGTACAGCCTCGACCCTCGGCCGCTGGATTGCGGCGGCGCGCCCCAAGACCCTGCTGCTAGCGGCCACGCCGGTCGTGGGCGGCATCGCTCTGGGGGTCGCGGACACCGGCCGCCTGGCGCCGCTGGTCGCACTGGCCACCCTGGCCGCCGCGATGACCATCCAGATCGGCACCAACCTGCACAATGACGCGGCGGATTTCGAGCACGGCACCGACACCCCGGAGCGCGTTGGTCCGCCCCGCGCTACCGCCCAGGGGTGGTTCAGCGCCCGCCAGGTCCGCACCGCCGCCCACCTGACCTTCGGCCTCGCCTTCCTGCTTGGCCTGTTCCTGGTGGCGCGGGGCGGCTGGCCCATCTTCACGATCGGAGTCGCCTCGCTGGTCAGCGGCTACGCCTACACCAGCGGCCCGCGCCCGATCGCCTATGGCCCCTTCGGCGAGGTCTATGTGCTCGCCTTCTTCGGCCTCGCCTCGGTGGCCGGCAGCTACTACCTGCAGACCTTGGCCCTGAACTGGCCGGCGCTGCTGCTCGGGCTCGCCCTGGGTCTGCCGGCCGCGGCGGTGCTGCTGCTCAACAACTACCGCGACCTGGAGACCGACCGGGCGGCCGGGCGACGCACCCTCTGCCAGGTGTTGGGGCGCAAACAGGCTCGCGTCCTCTATGCCCTGCTGCTGCTCCTGCCGCCGGTCCTGGTACCGGGCGCCGGGCTCCCCGGGGCGACCTGGCTCGAGCCCGCCGCTCTGCCCCTGGCCCTGGTGCTGATCGCCCGCCTCTATCGCGGCGCCCGCGGGGCGGCGCTCAACACCATGCTCGGTCAGACCGGTCTGTACCAGGCCCTGCTGACCCTGCTGCTGATCGGCGGCTTCGCCCTGGGGGGCCGCACCTGAGCGGCGCCGCGCTCGCGACCGCATGACGGCCTCGCGGCGGGTGGAACTGGGGCTGGTCCCCTACCGGCTCGCGCTGAGGCGCCCCTGGGCCAGCGCTCGCGGCGGCTTTCCGGCGCGGTGCGGCTGGCTGGTGATCGCCGAAGCCCAGGGGATGCGCGGCTATGGCGACTGCGCCCCGCTGCCCGCCGCTGGCACCGAGCACCCGGGGATGGCCGAACGTCGGCTCGGCGCCTGCGCCGCCGCGGCGCTCGACCTTAGCGAAACCCTCGCGGCCTTGGCCAGCGCTCCCCGCGGCCCCACCCCGGCCGCCGATTTCGCCCTGGAGTGCGCCCTCTGCGACCTCGCGAGCCGCCTCGCCGGCACCAGCCTGCGCCGCCGGCTCGCCGCGTCCGCGCGCGACCGGATCTCCGTCAATGCCGCCCTGGGACCGCTCATCGAGACGCACCCGGGCGACCTCGCCCGCGCTGCCCGGGCGGGCTTTCGGGTGGTCAAGCTCAAGGTCGGCATGACGACGCCGCAACTGGAACTGCAATGCCTGCGCGACCTCACCGCCACCCTGCCGCCGGGGCTGCGGCTACGTCTGGATGCCAACGGCGTCTGGGACCCGGCCACGGCAAGCCGCGTCATCAGCGCCCTCGCCGATCTGCCCGTGGAGTCACTGGAGGAGCCCCTGCACGCGCCCGACTGGCCAACGCTGGCCGAACTCCAGTCCATTGCCCCCTTCCCTTTGGCCCTGGATGAATCCGTGGTAACACGCGCCGACACACTCGACCCAGCCCGGCTTCCGGTGCGCCGGATCATCCTCAAGCCAGCGGCCATCGGCGGTCTGCACCGCACCCTCTCAATCGCCCGGCGGCTCCAGGGCGCCGGGATCGAGGTCGTCATCACCAGCCTGGTGGAGTCCGCCGCGGGCCTCTGGCCGACCGCCCAAGTCGCCGCCGCCATCGGCAGCTCCATCCCCCAGGGACTCGCCACGGCCGACTGGCTGCGCGACGACCTCGGCGCCCCGCCCCAAATCCGACAGGGATACCTGCACCTGCCCGACTCACCCGGGTCCGGTTTCGCGCCATCCGACGAACGGTAGCTGTCGATAACCGCCGGCCCTGGACCCGCGGGGGGCCGCGCTCGGGCCGACTCGGAGGGGCCTTGAGACCCGCGCACCAGTTCACACGATTATTGACAAAAGCGTGCCATCGCACCGACAAGCATTAATTTTCTTGCTGACCACCCAGGACGCTGAGTGACCCCGACGCCAGCGATTCCAACCCGATTCGACCGCCTCATCGGTACATCAGTGAACCCTTACCTGCCGATTTGTGTTCATAAGAAAAACCTGCGTTAGGGTTTCCCCCATTAGGGTTTCCCCCTAAACTCCCCGCCATCAGTCAACGACCGGCCAGCGGTACCCCCTGCTCAGACCTTGGCTTCAAGGGTCGGCACCGCGACCCGGCACGCAACCGACGGTTGATATCTATGAAGAAGACCTTGGTCTCCAGCGCTCTGATCGCAGCCCTGCTCCTGATCGGCACCGAAGCCTCGGCCGCCAGCCCCGCCGGGAAAGCCCAGGCGGGTATGGCCTCCTATTACCACGACCGCTTCAATGGCCGGCGCACCGCCAGCGGCGCCCGGTACAACAAGGGAGATCTCAGCGCCGCCCACAAGACCCTGCCGCTCGGCACCCGGGTGCGGGTGACCGACTCCCACAGCGGTCGCAGCGTAGTGGTACGCATCAACGACCGCGGCCCCTACGCCAGGGGCCGCGTCATCGACCTCTCCCGCGCCGCCGCCAGCGAAATCGGCTTAGTCGGCAAGGGGGTCGGCCGGGTCACACTCGAAATCCTGAAGGTTTCCGGCGAAATCGGAACCTGATCGCAGGCCCGCCCACGGGCGGGCTCAGGCCTAAGCCGCCTCTGGTTTTCCATGGCATGAGTTGGCAGGACAGGGGCATCGGGTCAGATCCTCGAAGGACGGGCGGCACTGGTCTGGCCAGGGCCCACCCAGGTCAGCCACAATACCCGCCAGCCAGTCGGCCACTCGGGATGCCAAATAGATCATCGCCAAGCGGGTACCCGTATCCGGCAGGTGTTCGTCGATCTGATCGTGTAACTACTCAAAGTCAGACATCGAGCTGTCGCACCCGCCGTGCAGCCATGCCAGTACCCGGCCGGCAGGCTCCGCATCCAGTTGAGTCCAGAACCGGCGGAAGGCGCCCGTGCGGCGGGACTCGCGACTCCAGAGCGTCGCATCGGTGCGCAGCCTCACACCCGTCTTCAGCACTTGGTGGATATCGGCAACATCATAGCCAATGAGGTTGGCATCGACCACCAGCGCGATAAAATCGCAGAGACCTTTTCAGCGTGGCGCTCATCGCGAAGGCTTGCAGAATTTGACGTCGGTGCATGTGCGGATCCCTAGAGTGCTGTTGTCAAAGCTAGCGTTGTCAAAGAAGTCTAGCAGACTGTCGGGCTTCGGGGCCCCGTCGGGGCGGCGAGTCCGCTACACTGTCGGGATCAACTCCGATGGCCGCCCGATGACCGGAGTGCTACTGCCGATGCGCCGCTTCCACCCGATAGACCGTGACACTGACTTGCTTCTGCCGCTGTCAGTGCAGGACTGGCTGTCCAAGGGCTACCTGGCACGTTACGTGGTCGATGTGGTGAAATTCTTTGATATTAGTCGCTTTATTGCCTGCAATCTTCGCCTGGACCACGACACCCTAGCGACCTTCCGGCACCGCTTCCGCAAGGAATTTGAAGCGGCCTTCGTGCAGGTGCTGGAGGTCGCGCGG
>JADNEJ010000350.1 GCA_016292295.1 Candidatus Thiodictyon intracellulare | reverse complement strand
GGTGTTGGAGTCGATCAGCAGGACTTCGGCGACCTGCTCTGCCGGCCAGCCGCCCGCCAGCGGCACGACCGCCTTGATGCGGTCAGCCTCGCGCTGGTCGCGCGTACGCCGGTGGACGGCACGCAACTCGGCGAGCTTTTCGGTGGAGAGGGTTTAGTCGAGCATAGGGACGATAGTATATCGGCGTCAGCCGGTTACGCTAGGGTCCTGAGCGAAAATCTCAGATGAGAAGTGTCTAGTAGGGCTATCCATGAGGCCGCGTGTCGCTGGTCGCGGTCTGCAATCGCTGCTGTGGGCCTCAGATCACGCGAGTGAAACAGATTTGGACCCCGGTCGTCAAACGGAGCTGCAACCGGATGGCGAGTCGTGCTAGCCTTATCGAGGGCCGATGCCAGGTCCGCAGTTCACCCTATTGTTGAGGTATTTTATGCAGACTAATCGTTATGGCTTTCTCCGGCGCATCTTGCATTGGGTCGTGGCCCTGTCGACTCTCGGCCTTCTTGCTGTCGGCATGCTGTTCTTTTTCTTCGATGTCGAAGGTACTCAAAAGCTGTTCGGGGCTGACACCACCAACCTGCTGTTGAAGTATCACAAGAGTTTCGGCATCGTCGTCCTGATCGGGGCGGTGTTGATGTTCTTCATGCGTAGGAACAGCGGGGTCCCCGTTTACGATCCGCCGCTGACCTTACTGCTGCGGTGGCCGAGCAAGCTCGTGCATTGGCTCACGATCCTCGCGCTGATCGCCATACCGATCCTCGGCTGGCTAGGCACCGCCGCCAGCGGCCATGCCGTGCAGTTCTTCGACTGGACCCTGCCGGGCATCATCGGCAAGAATGAGGCTTTGGCTAAAATCTTGTTCCAGTACCACCTCCTGGTGGCCTGGGTGCTCATGGGCCTGGTTGGTGTGCATCTCTTGGGGGCCTTTGTGCACGGGAAGATTGCACACGACAATATCAACTCCCGGATGAGCTTGATCTAAGAGGTCTTGCCGGACTCACCCGAAGCGGGCGGGCCCAGAGGGTCCGCCCAGGGGAGGTGCTGCTTGAGTCGGCGTTGCCCTGTGTTGCGTCGGGATGCCGTCGCGCTCACGCATCCTCAGCCCGCGATGGTCGAGCCTCCCTCTCTGAAGCCCCAAACAAGGTACCGGCGGCGCAACACCCAGACAACGACGACTATTGCCTCCTGCCCAAGGCGGCGGATCGTCGTACAATCTATGACCATGCAAGGAAACCGGAACCCCACCGGAAGCCTGCATTGTTCGGACCCGCTCCCCCGACCAGAAAAGTCTATCCTCTGCGTTGCGATTCGCTGGACACCCCCATGCACCATGCGCGATGAGGTGGACTTGTCCCGGCTCCAGGCCCAGGGATGCGGAACCTCTATTGGAAATTTCCGTAGCACGATCATTTTCCCATGAACCAAAACGACCTCCGCGCTCGCGCCTGGAACGAACTCCTGGCGCGCCTACTCCCGTTCGCCGATGTGGCGAGCGCCGATCTGCCGCTCAAACGCCTGCTGCGGCTGTCCCTGTTCCAGGTCTCAGTGGGCATGGCCGTCGTCCTGCTCAATGGCACCCTGAATCGTGTGCTGGTGGTCGAGATGGGTGTGTCGGCCTGGCTGGTCGCCCTGATGGTGTCCTTGCCGCTGGTCTTTGCCCCGTTGCGTGCGCTGATCGGGCATCGCTCCGATTATCACCACTCGGCCTTCGGTTTGCGGCGCGTCCCCTATCTCTGGCTGGGCACTCTGCTCCAGTTCGGCGGGTTCGCCATCATGCCGTTCGCCCTCATTCTCCTAGCGGATGATGCCAACAAGCTGCAATGGATGGGCCAGCCATTCAGCGCCTTGTCCTTCCTGTTAGTGGGTGCCGGACTGCACACCACCCAGACCGCCGGGCTGGCCCTGGCGACGGACCTGGCCCCGGAAGACACCAGGCCACGCGTGGTGGCGCTTCTCTATGTCACGCTCTTGGTCGGAATGGTGTGCAGCGCGCTGCTCTTCGGCAAGTTGTTGGAGGATTTCCAGCAGGCCAAGCTGATTGCGGTGGTTCAGGGGACAGCGGTCGCGACGATACTCTTCAACCTGGTCGCCTTGTGGAAACAGGAGGCGGTGGACCTGAAGCGCGCTGCGGAGGCGCCGGAACGCCCGCCGTTCGGTGAGGCGTGGCGCGACTTTATCCAAGGCGGCCGTTCGGGGCGGCTGTTGATTGCCGTGGGTCTTGGCACCGCGGGATTCAGTATGCAGGATATCCTATTGGAACCCTTCGGCGGCCAGGTGCTGCATCTGAGTGTCTCGCAAACGACGGCACTGACGGCCATCATGGCCAGCGGAACCCTGCTCGCCTTCGCCCTTGCGGGCCGCGTCATGAGCCGCGGCGGCGAACCGCACCGTATCGCCACCCTGGGCGTGCTGGTCGGGGTCGTCGCCTTTGCCGCGGTCATTGCGGCGGCCGCACTGGATTCAGCCTGGGCGTTCCGGACCGGTGCCGGACTGATCGGCTTCGGCGGCGGGCTGTTCTCGGTCGGCACCCTGGTCGCCGCCATGAGCCTGGCCGAGCGAGAGCACCGCGGACTGGCCCTCGGGGCCTGGGGTGCGGTGCAGGCGACCGCCGCCGGGGCCGCAATTGCGGTAGGCGGCGCGCTGAAGGATATGGTTGCGGCCTTGGCCACCGGGCACGGGTCATTCGGCCTGGGGATCGGCGCTTCGTCTCTGGGCTATGGGTTCGTCTATAGCCTGGAGATCCTGCTGTTGCTCGTCGCGCTCCAGGCGATCCTGACCCTGGCCCTGCGTGCGGGGCGGCTTCCAGCGGCCGGTAAGGTCCGGCTTGGTCTTGACCAGTTACCCGGATAGCAGTGCAGTAGCCGCCGGCCGTCGGCGAACGGATACGCAGTTCGTCGCCGACACTGTCTCCCCGGACTACACGACCTCGCCGATCGCGCGGCTATTCCGGCCCGGACGATCAGACTCATGCCAGGGACGGAAATCGTGCGGCTTCGCTTCCTGCAAGCAGCAGTTCTCGGCATTATGTAGCAACTGCACATAGTTATCCAATCGATTGCAGAATCTGACGGCAACTCAGTGCAATGCGGGCGGTCGCCGGGATCTCCCAGATTTCGGTGAGAAACCCGGCTGCTGGGACTAGCTCAGAATCGGAAAATCGTAGCCAAGCCACTGAATAAATAGCCATATGCGTTTGCTACATAATACCGTGTATTAGTCCAAGACGAGGAGTTAAGCCGCGCTGGTTTGTCGCCGCGCGATGCCTTGATGGCGGGGGGCACTGAAGGTGGTGACGGGAGGTTACTCCGACCCATAAGACGGGAGCAGAACGAAATCGACCCACCTAACAAACTCGCTTTGACCTCTCAGAAATAGGTCTTTAGTGAGGCGTTAGACGGGCCGACATTGAGCCAGCACGTTGTTTCCGTAGCAACCCGATCAGAGCAGAATTCTCGTTTTCTCCTGAAGAAACCCGTCGACCGTGACTATATTGTCAGTCATCTACCGGCTCAGTAGGCATCGTCCAGATGCACACCAACGCTGTTACACTCACTGCCACGCGAAGCCAGGAAGGGACAGAATGAACAGATGGATAGCGATGGCGACCACGAAAACCGTGAAAAACCACGGAATCAGCCAAGTGGACGGATTCACAACAAGCCAGATCTTCCAATCGTCGTCAGGGTTCTTCGGCTTTGCAATGTTTTGGGCCATTTGAGTTACCTCAGAGAATTCAGGTTAAAACCAGGGCTTGGAGGCGAAAACCAACAGGTGCGCAACGGCGGCCAGGCCGACGAAAGCACTGTAGGTCACCTTGAACTGCTCGTGGAATTCTTTTGCTTGGTCAGGAGTCATATCTCTCACCTTAGTTTCGGCTTGCTTCGGCGCTGGCGCTGCTATCTTAGGCGCAGCCGGTCGAGGGTCTGCCATTCTGGGTTCCGCCATAGGTTTTTCCTCCGGTCGGCTGTCTTGACTGTGCCGCTTTGCCATTATCTTTTGGCGCGGCGGATACCGCCGTTAAGTGACGTACTCAGCCAGCGACAGAGCCAACCACACCGACCGGAGCAACCACGGCGACCGGGACAGCCTTGTGGTTGGTCCAAGCGCGGCCGGGGATCGCGAAGGCAACAGTATGCACAAACAATGCCAGGACGGTCAGGGCGATGAAAATCGGGATCAGCCAAGTGGACGGATTGACAACCTGCCAGATCAGGTAGTCTTGCTCTTTCGCGACTTGCGCGTATTCAAAAGGCGAGCGATGAAAAGGAGTTTGCATTTGATTTACCTCTAAGTGTGGAGAGAGGATACTTCGAAAGCGAGGGCTTCAAAACCAGGGCTTGGAGGCGAAGACCAACAGGTGGGCAACGGCAGCCAGAGCGACGAATGCGCTGTAGGTCACTTTGAACTGCTCGTGGAATTCTTTTGCTTGGTCAGGCGTCATGATAGACCTCCGTACATGTTTACAGTATCCACCAACGACTATTCGTTAGCGGGACTATCGCTGCAGAGTGTGCCGCGAATCCTGGTTGGCAACCTGGCGGTGGGCTTGAGGCCGATATACCGCTGCCGTTGAGCTTCAAGGTGCCGTTCCATAGGTGTCATCTTAGCCTGACACAGATGAATGTCAAGCGGCAGATACACCGCGGCTGCAAAAAAATGAAGGCGAGGTGGCGACAGGGTGAGAAGTTATATTTAAACAGTTTGTTGGCGGCTTTCGCTGCAGGTAGGCACGCAGCAAGCATCGGTAAGGCAGGCTTAGTGGGTGCAGACTGCGTCCTGGAGGGCGCCCAATGTTCTAGCAGCCTGTCGGATTTCGGGGCCCCGTCGGGGCGACGGGTCCGGTACACTGTCGAAATCAACCACGATGGCCGGAGTGCTACTGCCGATGCGCCGCTTCCACCCGATGGACTGCGACAC
>JADNEJ010000626.1 GCA_016292295.1 Candidatus Thiodictyon intracellulare | reverse complement strand
TCCTTGCTGACGGAAAACTTTGAAATAACCGGTCGGAGAGGAAACCGAAAATTTGTCACTAGCTGAGTATACTTCAATGAGAAGATGGCCAAGCCTTTCCGCTAGACATACCAGGGCAAGCCGCTGTCAGCCTAGCCAAAAGTGATCCGAGTGATTTCATCGCGATGTACTAGTGAGTTGACTTTTTGTTTCCAGACCAGTTGCCGTTCGGACGAGCAGATGCCCTTGCTGTGGATGATGCGGGCGCCGCGGACCCGGCGGTGACCGCACTCGGTGAGGAACTCGGCCAGGACGCGGCGGGCGACATCGACGGTGAGACCGTGCAGGTCCAGCTCCAGCCCGACCTCGATGGTGCCGCGCTTGAGATGCTGGAGCCCGTGGCGGGCGAAGAGCAGGAATTCGTTGGTCTCTACGGCCTTGATCATAATTCCGCCTACTTTGCTCAGTCGCGGCGTCGCCGCTCTCTTTCAGAACATGGTCTTGCGCGCGCAAACTCACATGGGCCGGCCGGCTTTTGGCGAATTTGTGATCAAGGCCGGTCTCGACCTCGGACTCGGACAGAGTGGTGCCGCTATCCTCGGGCAGGGGCGGCGGGCGCGGGATGGGAGGCGGGCGCCTGCGGTAGGGATTCGGGCGGCCTTGATCACAAATCCGCCCAAGGGCGGCCGGCCCATGTGAGTTTTCTCGTGCAAGACCATGTTCTGCATGGGAGCGGCGACGCCGGGACTGAACAAGGTGGGCGGAATTATGATCAAGGCCGGATCGGGCCCTTGGGGCGCAAGCGGTTGGGCGTCTTGGACCTCGGTGCGGAAGAGCTCGAGATCGGTTGGGGCGGTGTGTTTGTGCATGGGACCTGTGCCTTGCCGCGGGCTTTGCGCGGAGTATAACCGCGCCCCGGTCTGCGCTGTATTCGTCTTGTGCCCGCCGACGGGATGTCCGCGGCGGGGCTTTCCAGTATCATCCCCGGGCCGGCCTTGATCACTAATCCGGCCAGATCCCGGCCGCGACGGGCAACCACGACGACGGGTGGCCGGAATGATGATCAAGGCCCCCGGGCCTCTACTTTAAGTCTGTTTCACCGCGGGCGCCGGTCTCATGAAGATTCTGGTCAGCAATGACGACGGTTACCAGTCCCCGGGGCTGCTTGCCCTGGCGGCGGGGCTTGCCCGTTTGGGGGAGGTGACGGTGGTAGCCCCGGACCGCGACCGCAGCGGCGCCAGCAATTCGCTGACCCTGGACGTGCCGCTGCACGCCGTGCGCATGGGCAACGGCTTCCTCCGGGTGGACGGCACCCCGACGGATTGCGTGCATCTGGCGATTACCGGGCTCTTGGAGACGGAGCCGGACATCGTGGTCGCCGGAATCAACCATGGGGTTAACCTGGGGGACGATTGTCTCTACTCCGGGACCGTCGCGGCGGCAACCGAGGGACGTTTTCTCGGGCTTCCGGCGATCGCGGTGTCGATCGATGCGCGCGAGCCCCGCCACTTGGAGACCGCGGTGCGGGTGGCTTGCCTGCTGGTGGGGCGGTTGCGCGAGGCGCCGCTGGATTCCAACCTGATCCTCAACGTCAATGTGCCGGACCTCCCCTACGCGGACCTGAAGGGGTTTGCGGCGACGCGGCTGGGCCATCGCCACAAGGCCGAGGCGGTGGTGGCGGCCAAAGACCCGCGCGGGCGGACCATATATTGGGTCGGCCCGGCCGGCCCCGAGCAGGACGCGGGGCCCGGGACCGACTTCTACGCGGTGCGCGGCGGCTTCGCGTCCATCAGCCCGCTCCAGGTGGATTTGACGCGCCACGGCGCCTTGGAGGCCCTTGGGGCATGGCTGCGCACATGTTGATCTCGGAGGCCAATCGCCGCGGGATCGGGATGACCTCGCAGCGCACCCGCGAGCGCCTGATCGCACGCCTCTGCGAGGCCGGGATCACTCATCCGGACGTGCTGCGGGTCATGCGCGAGCTGCCGCGGCATCTGTTCGTGGACGAGGCCCTGGCGAGCCGTGCCTATGAGGACTCGCCCCTGCCGATCGGCCACGGTCAGACCATCTCCCAGCCCTACACCGTCGCGCGTATGACCCAGACGCTGCTGGAGCACGGACCTTGCGATACGGTACTGGAGGTGGGGACCGGCTCCGGGTTCCAGACGGCGGTGCTGGCCGCCCTGGTACGACGGGTCTACAGCGTCGAGCGCATCGCGTCCCTGCAGGATTGTGCCCAGCAGCGTCTGCGTTTGCTCAAGGTGCGCAATGTGCGCTTTCTGTACGGGGACGGATTCCTGGGGTGGTCGGACTATGCCCCCTATGACGGTATCCTGGTCACGGCCGCGCCGCGCGGGGTGCCGCGCGTCCTGGCCGACCAATTGGCGCCCACGGGGACCCTGGTGTTGCCGATGGGCGAGGGCGACCGTCAGGTGTTGATGCGGGTTATCCGCACGGCCGATGGGTTCGAACAGCTGGTGCTGGAGCCCGTGAGTTTCGTTCCCTTGATCGCGGGGGTGGCATGATGGTGGTCGGCATAAGCTTTTTATATTAGGTGTTATTTCTGGCGGGCACCGGGGCCTCACTCCGGGTCTCGCGGCCGCTGTGTCCGCCGACGCTAAGCGCCCCGGCGTCACGCACGCGGGGTGGATAAGCGACCCTGGGGCCTTGATCACAAATCCGCCCAAGGCCTGCCGGTCCATGTGGGTTTTCGTGCGCAAGACAATGTTCTGCAAGGGAGCGGCGACGCCGGGACTGAACAAGGTGGGCGGAATTATGATCAAGACCCGACCCAGGCGACCTGTCATCGCGACCAACCGATCCGGACCAATAGCGCACGCCCTTCGACTCAGACACCCGGCAGACGGGAACCGCGTTGTGCGCCCGGCGCGCCGCACCTCGGCGCCCCTCTGGTCGGCAGTCGGCCGCGTTTGGCCTCGCGCCCTGGCTTGGTCTGCCATCCTGACGACCCTGCTCGTGCTGGCCGGCTGCGTCTCCACCGATCCCGCTCCGGTCGGCGGCTGGGGTGGTCAGGGGGCGGGCGCCAGGGGTCATGCGCAGGTCCCCAAGGGTTACTACCGGGTTCGCAAAGGTGACAGCCTGGGTGGGATCAGCCACAAGCGTCACGTCAGTGTCGATCACCTGATCCGCTGGAACGGCCTTACTTCCCCCTATGCCCTGTACGTCGGCCGGGTGTTGCGGGTCGCACCGCCGCCTTCGGCGGCCTCCCGGGGTCTGCGGGTGAGTGCCGGGCCACAGGCCGCTGCGTCGGCGCGTACCGCTGGCGGCAAGGGTGTGCCGCGCCACACTGCCGACGGCACCGGTGCGTCGCCGCGCGTCGCGGCGCCGATCCTCGGCAGCGGCGCCGGCGCTTCCGCGCTGACCTGGGCTTGGCCGCTCGAGGGGGCCGTCATCCAAGGTTTCCGGGCCGGCGACCCGGCGCGCACGGGGCTGCGGATCAGTTGCCGGCCGGGCGAGGAGGTGCACGCGGCGGGCGCGGGAGTGGTGGTCTACAGCGGCAGTGGACTCAAGGGTTACGGCAACCTTATCATCGTCAAACACAACAAGACTTATCTCAGTGCCTACGGCTTCAACCGCCGACTGTTCGTCAAGGAGGGTGACAGCGTGAAACGCGGGCAGGCGTTGGCGGAATGCGGCGAAGGCCCGGGCGGCGCCCTCCTGCTGCACTTCGAGGTACGCCGCAACGGCGCCTCGGTCAACCCGTTGCTCTACCTGACCCCGCGCGAGTAACCCCGTCTGAGCGGACGGAGGGAGATGTGGATGTCTACCACTGAGGATCCGGAAATCGTCGAGTCCGAGGTCGAGCCTGAGATCGAGATCGATGCCGACAGCGAAGCCTTGATCCTGCTGGGGCAGGAGGACTCCGACGAGACTATTGACGCCGTCGAGGACGCGGACGACGTTGCGCTCATTGAGAGCATCGATCTGGAGACTGCCGAGCCGACGGCGGAGCGCTTTGTCACCGGTGACGGTGACTTCGATGCGACGCGCCTCTACCTCAATGAGATCGGTGAATCGCGTCTGCTGACCGCGGAGGAGGAGATTACCCTGTCGCGACTCGCCCAGCGCGGGGACAATGCGGCACGTCAGCGGATGATCGTCTGTAACCTGCGCCTGGTGGTGAAGATAGCGCGGCGCTACCTCAATCGCGGCCTACCGCTCCTGGACCTAATCGAGGAAGGCAATCTGGGGCTGATTCGCGCGGTGGAGAAGTTCGACCCGGAGCGCGGCTTTCGCTTCTCGACCTATGCTACCTGGTGGATCCGCCAGACCATTGAGCGGGCCATCATGAACCAGACGCGCACCGTGCGGCTGCCGATCCATGTGGTCAAGGAGATCAATATCTATCTCAAGGCCGCGCGGCGGCTCTCCCAGCGGCTCGATCGCGAGCCCACCACCGAGGACATTGCCGTACTCCTCGACAAGCCGATCAGCGAGGTCAAGCGTATGCTGGGCCTCAACGAGCGGATCGCCTCGGTGGATACCCCCTACAGCAAGGATGCAGATAAGCCGCTGGTCGAAATGCTTCAGGACGAGACAGCCGATGACCCGACCGATCGCATCCAGGACGAGGACATCCACGCCAACCTCGAGCACTGGCTGGGCAAACTCAATGACAAGCAACGCGAAGTGGTCGAGCGCCGTTTCGGGCTCCACGGCCACGAGCATTCGACCCTGGAGCGGGTGGCGCAGGAGTTGGGCGTCACCCGTGAACGGGTGCGGCAGATCCAGATGGATGCACTGCGGCGCCTGCGCGATACAATGGAAAAAAAAGGGTTTTCTGTCGAATCCTTCTTCAAGTGATGGATGCCCGCCGCGGACGCCCCCCGCGGGCCTTGATCACAAATCCGCCTAAGGCCGGCCCATGTGGGTTTACGGGTGCAAGACCATGTTCTGCAAGGGAGCGGCGACGCCGGAACTGAACAAGGTGGGCGGAATTATGATCAA
>JADNEJ010000656.1 GCA_016292295.1 Candidatus Thiodictyon intracellulare | reverse complement strand
GCCAGCGCCTTGCCCAACAACGCCCGCGCCCGCGCGGGCGTGAGCGTCTCCAGATTGGCGTCGTCGCATTGTCTGAGGTCATGATCGCTCAGGTGCATGGTAGTAGCGTGGCGGCGCTTGCCCGCTCTCGCTTAGGAGGTTGTGCCATATTCTGGCACGGCAATCGAGCTGTGTCGCATAGGCTTATGATTGTCCACGAGGGTTGTCCACGAGGGCTAAGAACAGGAGGGGCTAAACGGTTACCGGCCAACGGGTGGACCGGCGGGACGTTTGTAGTAAGTCGGATAGACTGACAATAAATTGACTGTCCTATCAGGTTCATGCTTTTAAATCAGTAGATCATTTTGTTGAATATTAATTTAATTCATGTATAATGGAAATATTCCGTTACATAATTGAGAAATATTTATTTTCACAATTGGATCTCAGGAAGATGATAAAATTGCGACATATTTTTATAATAGCGAAATTAGTTAGACAAGATGAAATTCAAATATATTCTCGATGGCCCGATGCGCGTTATTGATATAATTCAATTAAGGCGAATTATTAAAGAAGAAGGATCGCAGGGGATACGCAATCACTAGAACGCAATCATTCTTCTTTTTTAAGATCACTGGTCATTTGAAGATGACGCAAGTTTTTTTAATGTTCATATTAATACGATAAATACCTAGGCAGGTCGGTTGGCTGTCGAAGTGGTCAATGGGGTCTATGATTTTGACGACCGAGGCGTCAAGCCGATATTTACCAAAGCCGACGAGAAAATAATCCTAGAGTGCTTAGAAATTAACCCGCGTTCGCTGAGGAAACTCGGCGCAATGGTAGTGGAGTTGATTGGGAAGACAGCGAGTTTTTCAACATGTCGTCGAATCATAAATAGTAATTATAAATCATTGATAAATAAATTAAAAAATCATATAAGGAAGCCTAACTGAAGACGAGTATAAGCGATCTTGTAGAACTCAATGATCTTGCCAAAGACGGTGAATTTTATCTCGTCTATTTCGATGCGTCCTATTTCGATGCGTCAGGATTCAATTTGCAGTCGTATATCCCTTATTCCTGGAAAGATATCGGCCGGTCTGGAGCTTTCCGCATTCCTGTTTCGTTTTCCATGCGGATCAATGTTCTCCCCTCCTTGAACCCGAAGGCGTAAACTGTTGGCGTTTATAAAAAAATAGGTTCGATGAGTTCGATGACAAGCTTGATGCTGATTGATATTATGGATAATTTTCTGTGACTTCTTCCGCGATTCTCGCCAGAATTGAATCTGATTGAAATCCTTTTGCGTAAAATGAAATACGACTGGATTCCATCTCTGGCCTACTTGAGTAGGGCCGCACCGTATTAGATTGTGTAATCCATAGAATAATAGATTCGTTTAGATCTTAGTTTAGAATTAAATTTGCGAATTAGATTTTGACGGCATGGTGCTCCACAAATGTTTCCGTTGAGGTACTTTTCTATATTTTGTGGTGAGCCACAGCCAAGTACATTCATCACGCTGGTGGTGCGCAGGCAAATGATTGCAGCATCTAAGCCCGCGCGGCCTTGATCATAACTGCAGCCACGCGTCTTCGCGTCAACCCGTCGCGGCCGCAATAATGATCAAGGTCGAAGTCCACCGAAGCCCCTGCCGCTGTTGGTTGAGTGCGCTACGCTTGTCCACCCTACGGTGCAAACACCCACCCCCAAGGACGGCGGGGGCCGCGGTGATGACAGAATCGCCTGGGCCAGGCGGGCAAGTCCCGCGCAATACTCACTGTGGCGACTGCGCCCCGGACCGGCTAACCTGTCGCTTCACGGGTGCACACGGCACGCCGTTGAGCGCGCGTCGGCGCGCCGGATCGGCAACCCGATAACGACCGGCGAGGAGCACTCCGAGTGATCGCAAGACTAGCGCCGCGGCCCAGGCGACTCGTGGACCGCTTCGGCCGCTGGGTGACCTATCTACGGCTGTCCGTCACCGACCGCTGCGACCTGCTACCTCTACTGCATGGGCGAGCACACGTGCTTCCTGCCCCGCCACTAGGTCCTGACCCTGGAGGAGTTGGGGCGGTTCGGCGGCTGTTTCAGCGACTTGGGGTTGCACCGAGTCTGGGTGACCGGCGGTGAGCCCCTGGTGCGGCGCAACGTGCTCTGGCTCTTCGAGTAACTCGGCGCCCTGCCGGCCATCACGGACCTGACCCTGAGCACCAACGGCACCTAACTCGCCCGCTATGCCGGGGCCTTGAAGGCGGCGGGCGTCACCTGGGTCAATATCAGCCTCGACTCGCTCGAGTCAGAGCGCTTCCGCGCCATCACCCGCCTGGGCGATCTGACGGCGACCCTGGCGGGTAGCGATGCCGCGCTGGCGGCAGGCTTCGCACGGGTCAAGCTCAGCTGCGTCGTGCTGAAACACCGCAACCACGACGAGGTGCCGGCCCTGGTGCGTTTCGCGCTCGACCGGGGGCTGGATCTGAGCTTCATTGAGGAAATGCCGCTGGGGGACCTGGGCGACTAGGACCGGGCCGCGGCCCACTACCCAAGCGACGCCATCGGCCGCGACCTCCAAGCCTACTGGGAACTGCTCCCGACCACCGGGGGCCCGGCGCGTTATTTCCGTGTGGCCGGGAGCCGCTCTCGCATCGGTTTCATCTCCCTCCACAGCTATAACTTTTGCGCCGACTGCAACCGGGTGCGGGTTACCGCCGAAGGGCGCCTGCTGCTGTGTTTCGGTCAAGAGCACTCGGCGGACCTGCGCCGCGCCCTGCGCGGCAAACCGACCGACGACGCGCGCCTCAAGCAGGTCATGGTCGCGGCCATGGCCTTGAAGCCGCGTGGTCACGACTTTGCTCTGACGGGCCAGTCAGTGATCCTGCGGCACATGAATGTCACCGGGGGCTAAGCCCGCGGTGCCGCGCTCCCACCGGAGGTCGAGGCGTTAGCCGGTCGGGCACGAGCGGGCCGCGGATTCCAATCGGACAGGTGGGGCATCGCCGTCAGCTGAAGCCTCGAGCTCCGGCTGTCCGGCGACACCGCACTCACAGGTGTCAGGGCGGCGCAGGTCGGTTATGCTATCCGTCATTGAAAATTAACATGGAACCGGTCCGGCACCGGCACCGGCACCGGCCCGACCACCGCTATGCCACTTGCACCAGCCCCTGATCCAGTCTCCCCCGCTCTTATCACCACGCTCGGACCGAGCGCCCATCGCAGCCGGCTGCGGATCGGCGCCCGGGTCGCCCTGGCCGTGCCGCTGCTGGTGGCGCTCGGCGCCTGCACCCAGGTTGCCAACTTCGTCGCCAAGCCCGAGCCGAAGCCCAAGGGCGACGCCGAGGCCGAACCCAAGGTCGCGGCTAAGCCCGCGGCGCCCGCTGAGGTGGAGTCGGCACCGATCCCAAAGCCCCAGGAGAAACCCAAACCCGGCAAGCTCTACGAGTGGGATGGCGGGGACCGCAAGCTCACCCGGATCATCGTCAATACCGATGAGCAGAAGGCGCGCTTCTATGTCGGGGACGACCAAGTCGGCTGGACCACGGTCGCTTCCGGGCTCAGCTCGCACCCGACCCCGGTGGGTCACTTCGAGGTCCTGGAAAAGTCCGCCAACAAGCGCTCCAATCTCTACGGCAAGGTGTTGGGCAAGGGCGGCCGAGTGCTGAGCACCAACGCCAAGGCGGGCCATGATCAGTTCCCGTCGGGGGCACGCTTCGAGGGCGCCAGCATGCCCTATTACCTGCGTATCACCTATGACGGCGTGGGTCTGCACGCGGGGCCGATCCCGCACCCGGGCCATCCCGCCTCCCACGGCTGCATCCGCCTGCCGGCCAAGTTGGCCCCAGTCCTGTTTGAGCACGTCGGGGTCGGCACCCAGGTGAGCGTCGTCGGCAGCGGCCCGGATTACGGCAATTACGACGCCAAGCAACGCGCCTACGCCGCCCAGCAGCTCGCCAAGGCGCAGGGGCGCAAGGACGTCGAGGCACGCACCCGCGCCGAGGCTTCCGCCGCGAGCGGCGCGCCCGCCGTCACAACAAGGCCCGCCGAACCGGTCATCGCCATGGCCGAGCCCACCGAGCTCACCGAGCGCCCGGAGCCAACCCCCGTCGCTAACGCCGCGCCCCATCCGGCGGCGGCCAGCCGGATGCTCGAGACACCGCGCGAGCGTGCACCTGTCGCCGCCCCCGCGCCGCGCCGCACGGCCGAGGCCACCGTCGCCCGGCCCCGCCCCGCCGCGACCCGTCCCAGGCCGGCACGCGCCGCAAGCCAGGCGACCGCGCCCGCGGTCGCCTTGGCCGACAACACGCCGAGCCAGAAGGCTGGCCCGGTCGCGGACGCACCGAGTCAAGATCAGGCCCAGGCCGTGACGCCTGAGGTGGCGGCGACTCCGGTCGCCGCCGTTCAGGCACCGGCCGCACCGACCACCCAGCCCGCCCCGGCCAAGGCCGAACCGCTCCAGGCCAGTCCGCCCGCGGTCGCCGTCGCTCCGACTAGTCCCCCGCCGGCGCCCGCCGCCCCCGCTCCTAAGGGAGCGGAGCCGATCGCCAAGTCGCCACAGGTCGCGGCAGAGGCGCCCGCCGAACCCGCGGCGGCGCCCGAACCCGCCCAGCCGCCGGCATCAACCGGCGATAAGGCCGCCGGGGGTTGAAGCCGACCAGAGATAAGCGTCCATGGCTAGTACCCCACGATGAAAATTCTAATGCTATTTCTTTGAGTATTTCGTAAGCTACAATTTTTTCAGAATTGTACTGATTCCCTGCGATGCCCTTACTGTGTGCTGCCCCGTCCCTGTAGCCGATCGTGAGCGTCGACAACTGAAGATGCTTGAACGACAACCGACCTGTCCGCTGCAAGCAGCAAATTGCGATGCGCGCACGGGGGCCTTGATCACAAATCCGCCCAAGGTCGGCCGGCCCGGCCCATGTGGGTTTGCGCGCGCAAGACCATGTTCTGCAAGGGAGCGGCGACG
>JADNEJ010000466.1 GCA_016292295.1 Candidatus Thiodictyon intracellulare | reverse complement strand
AGTGTACCGGACCCGCCGCCCCGACGGGGCCCCGAAGTCCGACAGGCTGCTAGCCGATCAAACGACGTTATCCCAGGGCGTTGCCCTAGGCTGGTATGTTCGACTCCCTTGGGGTCGGCCTCCAAGATAAAGCGGGGCCGAGTACCAGCATCACATCTTCATCTGCGCTGCATCGATCAGCTGTCCGGGGGTATCGCCCCAGAGAAGGCCGGAGATGGCCGTATTCATATCAAGCACCAACCGCACGGCGCTGCTCGGTACGGTAGGCGTCGATCTCCGCCTGGATCTCCTGGGTCGTCATCGGCGGTAGCGGGTCCGCCGCCAGTTGCGCCCGCACCTGGTTGAGTCGCTCCAGGCGAGCGGCGCTCAACTGCTCCCGCAAAATGTTCTCAATCCGCTCCGGTGCCAGCAGGCCCGCGCGGGTCACCTCTTTCGCCATGGCATCGGGTAAGGCGATCTGAACTGTCATCATCGTGATCGCTCCGGGGCCGTGGCTCGTCAATCGCGGCGGGTTCCAAGTCCCTGAGCATAGCGCCGTCGGCGCCCTGGGTCCGATGGCGATCAGTTCGGCATTATGTAGCAAACGTATATGGCTATTTATTCAGTGACTTGGCTGCGACTTCCCGACTCTGAGCCAGCCCCGGCAGCCGGATTTCTCACCGAAATCTGGCAGATCTCGGCGCCGACCCGTCAGCATCGCACTGAGTTGCCACCAGATTCTTCGTAATCAATTGATTCGATAGCTACGTGCAGTTGCTACATAATGCCGGATCAGTTGACCGGGGGCGCCAAGGCTAAGGGTCATGGCAGCAAGACCTGCCACGCCGGACGATGAAAGGGGTTCGGGGGAGCGGCTTCAGCCACGACGAGGCCAGGGTGACTTGCGGGGTTGTGTCGCGGGTGAAGCCGCTCCCACCGGGGTCCTTAGCGGCGTCAGATGGGCTTGCTTGAGCTGATCCCCGCCACGCTGCTCCAGTAGCCGTCGACCAGCCCGGTCGGGACCAGGCCGCGCAGGGTGGCTTGACCCTCGGCGATCGCGATGTCGCCCGTGAGACAGGCGGCGAAGGTCCGCATCACGATGGCGGTGTGCTGGGACTGAGGGCTGATACGGACCAGGTCCACGCCTAGGGGGCCCAGTTCGCTTAAGACCGGGAGCAGGTCGTGGGTGGCGGCGGATTGGGTCTGGATGCCGTTGAGCGCGAGGAAGGCCTGGTGTTCCTGGGTGCTGATCAGGAGACCGTCCGGGTGCTCGCCGCAGCGGAACTCGCACTGGTCCTTGCCCTGGCCGTTGTTGAAGGCGGTGAAGCAGCGTGCCGAGTAGGCGAGCGGCAGGCGCCCGAAGGCGAAGACCTCGCACTCCACGCCGGCCGGGCGGGTGCGGATGAGATCCATTGCGGTCTCTCGGCCGAGTTCCACCGGCAGCACCCAGCGCTTGAGCCCGCGGGCGGCCAGGAAGGCTAGGGTGCGCTGGTTGTAGAGGTTGATGGAGGTGCCGGCGACGAAAGGCCGCCCCTCTAGGAAGTCGAGCGCGGCGAGATCATTGGCCTCGATCAGGAAGCGCTGGTCGGCGCACTGGCGCTCCAGGGTCTTCAATTCTCCCTCGGACTCGATCAGGGCGAGGGTGGAGATCACCGGCTCGCGGCCGCTCGAGGCGATGCGCTCGGCGAGCTCCCACCAGTCCTCGGGGCGCATCAGGCGGCGTTTGGAGCAGATGGTCTCACCCAGGTAGACGACCTCGACCGGGGTCTCCAGGATCTCTGCGTAGAAGTCCAGGACCTGCTCGTGCGGCCAGTAATACAGAATCGGTCCCAGGGACAGGCGGGGGCGCTGGCCGGTGGGTTGCAGGGCATCCGAAGACATGGGTTCTCTCGGTAGTGATGGGGCGCTTGCGCGGGTGGACCGCGGATATCACGCCCTTTCAGGGCTGACCTTGATCAAACGGCCAACCCAGGGTGCAGCCCTTGGCTGGTGTGTCGCGCCCGTTCGGGGCTTAGGCGGGGTGCCGCCGAGGACGGGACGCCCTGTCAGTGCCAAGTCCGTTCATAGGGTCCGATGGTAGTCTGGGTGCCCTCGGAGACCCGCGCCAGGGCGTCCATCCAGTCTGCCTCGGGGCGGAAGGCGGCCGGGTTGCGGGTGCAGGAGTCGATAGCCTCGCGCCACACCCGGGTGACCTCGGAGACATAGCGGGTGCTGCGCTGACGGCCCTCCAGTTTGATGGCGGCGACCCCGGCGGCCATGATCTGCGGCAGCAGGTCCAGGGTGTTGAGGCTGGTGGGTTGCTCGATGGCGTAACGGATGTCGCCCTCGACCTCGTAGCGGCCCTTGCAGATGGTCGGGTAGCCGGCCGGCTCGTCGCGTCCGCGCCGCTCGATCAGGACGCCGCCCAAGCGGGTCTCCTGGCCGTCGGGGGTGTCACGCCACTCGACATGGGCGGCGGGAGAGCAGGCGCCATAGGTGTTGGGGGACTGGCCGGTGGCATAGGAGGACAGGATGCATCGGCCCTCGACCATGACGCACAGGCTGCCGAAGCCGAAGATTTCGACCGACACCGGGCTCTCGGCGATCACGTGTGCGACCTGGGCGATGGACAGGACCCGCGGCACCACCACCCGGCGGATACCGAAATGGCGGTGCATGAAGCGGATCGCCGCCAGGTTGGTGGCCGAGCCCTGCACCGACAGGTGCAGGCCGAGTTGCGGGTGGCGCTGCGCCGCGTAGTCCAGGACCCCCATGTCCGCCAAGATCAGTGCGTCCACGCCGAGATCGGCGCCCCGGTCCACGGCCGCCGCCCAGCGCTGCCAGCCGCGAGGTTGAGTAAAGGTGTTGATGGCGACGAAGACCCTGACCTTGTGGTCGCGGGCGTAGCGCAGGCCCTCTTCCAACTGTTTGTCGTTGAAGTTGAGGCCGGCGAAGTGGCGGGCGTTGGTGTCGTCGCGGAAGCCGATGTAGACGGCATCGGCGCCGTTGTCCACAGCGGCCTTGAGGGATGGCAGATTGCCTGCGGGGCAGACGAGTTCCATGGGTGGACTCCGGTAGCGGATTGGCAAAAATGGGCGGTCAGGCGGTGCGGGCGAGGCGGGGCGGCTCAAGGTGCGCGCAGCGCGCACCCTGACGAGTGCCGCGGCGGTACAACTTGGCTTCGATCCGGTTGAGTACGGCCCACTTCCAAGCGCACCAGTGGGGCGCCAGCAGGATGGACTTGGAGGCCGTGCCGGTCAGGCGGTGGAAGACCACCGATGGCGGGGTCTGTTCGATCAGGTCGGCGCAGATGCCAGCATAGTCATCCAGTGCCAGCGGCAGATAGTCCCCGCGCTCCCAGTCGAGCGCTAGGCGGGTGTGTCGGACCACATGTAGCGGGTGCAGCTTGAGGCCCTCGACACCCAGGTTCAGGACGCGCTCCAGGCTCCAGCGTGCGGCGTCCCGGCCCTCGCCCGGCAGCCCGATGATCAGGTGAGCGCAGACCTTGAGCCCCCGGCGATGGGCGGCGCGGGTGGCACTCTGGAACTCGGCGAAGCCGTGACCCCGATTGACCCGCGCCAGCGTCTGGTCGTCCGCCGACTGGAGGCCCAACTCCAGCCAGACCTCCTTGCCCTGGGCGCGATAGCCGGCCAGCAGATCAAGCACCGCCTCCGGCACACAGTCCGGGCGGGTGCCGACGGAGAGCCCGATCACGTCCGGGATCAGCAGGGCCTCGTCATAGCGCGCGCGCAGCCGCTCGATGCGGTCGTAGGTGTTGGTGTAGGCCTGGAAGTAGGCGATGAAGCGGCACGCCCCGGTGCGCCGCGCCAGCACCGCCCGCCCCGCGGCGATCTGTTCGGTGACGCCGGGCGGTTCCTGGGCGTTGGGGCTGAAGGATTGGTTGTTGCAGAAGGTGCAGCCGCCGGTGCCCTTGGTGCTGTCGCGATTCGGGCAGGTGAAGCCGGCATTGATCGCGAGCTTGTGCACCCGCTGCCCGTAGCGGCGCAGAAGGTCTTGACCCAGGGTGTGGACGCGCTCACTCAGGACGCGCGGCGCCTCATGGGACCCTGGGGAGGGCGTTGCGGGGACGGGACACATCCGAGAGAGACTAACCGCATCCGCCGTTCGGGCGCAATGGTCCGAGTCGCTCATAAGATAATATAAGACATTGACGAATGCCAACCATCCCATTATAAAGAAACCATGCGCTGAAAAATCTAGCAGCCTGTCGGACTTCGGGGCCCCGTCGGGGCGGTGGGTCTTGTACACTGTCTGGATAAACCCCGATGGCCGCCCGATGGCCGGAGTGCTACTGCCGATGGGCCTTGATCATAATTCCGCCCACCTTGTTCAGTCCCGGCGTCGCCGATCCCTTTCAGAACATGGTTTTGCGTGCGCAAACCCACATAGACTTGCCGGCCTTGGGCGGATTTGTGATCAAGGCCGGGGTGATACAGGATGCCCAGTTCACGGATCTGCTCACCAGACTGCGCCTGTCGTGCCAGAGCCTTGGTCTGTTCGGCTTCGGCCGCGACCAGTTCGGTCAGGGCGGCGTCGATCCGGGCTGCGAAAGCCGGTGGTCGGCCGCGCGGATTGAGGACCTGCGCGTCATACGCCCGTTGCGCAGCGCGCGCCGCGTCCACCGGCATCTGGGCGGCCACCACCGCCGCATTGGCCTGTCTAACCTGCCGGTCCAGGTGCAGACTGGTCCCCTTGGACACTTCATGCTGACCATGGAAGAGGCCTGGGGCATGCTGGGCGCCGAGGTCTTGCTCCTGGTGGTGTCGCAACACCTGGGCTTCGTCACTGGTGTCTTGGATCACGGTCACCGGTAACCCGTCCAAGGCCGTGCCCAGGGCCTGCGTCCAAGTCGCTGCCGTGCGATCGGGCGCGTACTGTTCCACCAGAATGAAATTCGACATCGGCTCACTGGTGACTAGGCAGATGTCGGAGTGAAAGGTCTCATCCTCACAGACCGCCAACTCCCGCGGCGGCATGCCG
>JADNEJ010000238.1 GCA_016292295.1 Candidatus Thiodictyon intracellulare | reverse complement strand
GCGTGCCAGGTGGCCCTTGGACAGCCAGTCCTGCACCGACAGCGGCAGAAGCAAGCCAGTGTCGCGGTCCATCAGGTAGAAGCGGCGCATCGGCAGTAGCACTCCGGTCATCGGGCGGCCATCGGGGTTGATCCCGACAGTGTACCGGGCCCGTCGCCCCGACGGGGCCCCGAAATCCGACAGGCTGCTAAGTAATGCCCCTATGAAGGCTAGTCCGCAACGAGCGTCGCCAGCAGCACCGTGACCCGCACGCCTTCGGTTCCAACCGGTCGCCGTCGCCGAAGCAGCCGGCCTCGATCATCCGGTGGAACTGTTCCACGCTGATGCGGTGAATCGGGATCTCGAGGTCGAGCGCCTGCATTGGTTGTTTCGCCTCTGGGGCTTGGATTGTCGCATAAAGGTAGCAAATCCGGCCGGCTTCGGGACGGGTCCGAAGGGCGGCCGCTGCGGCGCGGGTCGCCCTGGCCGCCCCGGCGCGGTATGCTGTCGCCGATCTTCCGACCTACAGTATGTCCACCCGAATCCAACCCATGCAACACGACTACGACCCGCGCGGCATCGAGACCGCGGCCCAGGCATTTTGGGACGGACACGAGAGCTTCAAGGCGGTGGAAGACCCCGCCCGGGAGAAGTTCTACTGCCTTGCCATGTTCCCCTACCCATCCGGGCGGCTGCACATGGGGCATGTGCGCAACTACACCATCGGCGACGTAATCGCCCGTTACCAGCGGATGCAGGGCAAGAACGTCCTCCAGCCCATGGGCTGGGACGCCTTCGGCCTGCCGGCGGAGAACGCGGCGATCAAGAACGGCATCCCGCCGTCGCAGTGGACGTGCGCCAACATCGCCTATATGAAGAGCCAATTGCGCAGCCTCGGGTTTGGCTACGACTGGGACCGGGAGCTGGCCACCAGCGACCCGAACTACTACCGCTGGGAGCAGTGGCTCTTCACCCGGCTGATGGAAAAGGGGCTGGCCTACCGCGCCACCGCCGTGGTTAACTGGGACCCCATCGATCAAACCGTGCTTGCCAACGAACAGGTAATCGACGGCCGCGGCTGGCGCTCCGGCGCGCCGGTAGAGAAGCGCGAGATCGAGCAGTGGTCGGTGCGCATCACCGACTATGCCCAGGAACTGCTGGACGCCCTGGATAGCCTAACCGGCTGGCCGGAGCAGGTGCGCACCATGCAGCGCAACTGGATCGGGCGCTCTGAGGGTGTCTATATGGAGTTCGGGCTCGCCGGTTCCGATGAGATCCTGGGAATCTACACCACCCGCCCGGACACCCTCATGGGCGTGACGTACATGGCGGTCGCCGCTGAGCACCCCTTGGCGCGACGCGCGGCAGAGACCGATCCGGAGCTCGCCGCTTTCATTGAGGAGTGCCGCCACGGCGGGGTCTCGGAGGCCGAGATCGAGACCATGGAGAAGCGCGGTTATCCCTTGGGTCTCAATGCGATCCACCCGATTACGAACGAGATGATGCCGATCTTCGCCGCTAACTTCGTGCTCATGGGTTATGGCACCGGGGCGGTGATGGCCGTCCCCGCCCACGACCAGAGAGACTGGGAGTTCGCCGAAAAATACGGCGCTCCCAAGCGTCAGGTGATCGGCTCGATTGACGGCAGCCCCTGCGGGATCGATGCCTGCGCCTATGTAGAGAAGGGCGTATTGCGGGACTCGGGTTCCTTCGACGGCCTGACCTCGGCCGCAGCCTTCAACGCCATCGCAACCTGGCTGGCGGAGCGAGGAAAGGGCAAGAAACGCGTCAATTTCCGGCTGCGTGACTGGGGCGTCTCCCGCCAACGCTACTGGGGCTGCCCCATCCCGGTCATCCGCACCCCCGACGGCGGCGTCCGCCCCGAGCCCAATCTTCCCGTCCGCCTCCCCGAGGACGTCGTGGTCGACGGCTCCAGCTCCCCCCTAAAAAAAATGCCTTCATTCTCTGAACTCCCCAACGGGGAGTTCAGAGAAACTGACACCTTTGATACCTTCTTTGAATCGAGCTGGTACTACGCCCGCTTCTGCTCCAGCGATTGCACCACCGCCATGCTCGACGAGCGGGCACGCTATTGGCTGCCGGTGGACCAGTACGTCGGCGGCATCGAGCACGCGGTATTACATCTGCTCTATGCCCGCTTCTTCCACAAGCTGATGCGCGACGAGGGCCTGGTCGCATGCGATGAGCCCTTCACGCGGTTGCTCACCCAGGGCATGGTGGTGGCCGAGACCTGGTACCGGGAGGATGCGGAGGGCCGCAAGGAGTGGTTCAACCCGGCCGAGGTGACGGTCACCCGCGACGACAAGGGCAAGATGCTCCAGGCCGTGCTCGCGGCGGATGGCCAGCCGGTGCGCTTCGGCGGTATCGAGAAGATGTCCAAGTCCAAGAACAACGGGGTGGACCCCGAGTCGCTGATCGCGCGCTACGGGGCCGACACGGTGCGTCTCTACACCATGTTCACCTCCCCGCCCGACCAGTCGCTGGAGTGGAACGACGCCGGGGTCGAGGGGGCCTATCGCTTTCTGAAGCGCCTGTGGACGCTGGCGACTACCAAGGCCGATGCCATCACCATCGCCCCTGCGGTCGCGCAACTGTCGGCGGGACTGGATGACGCAACCGTCGTCGCCCGCCGAGAGGTCCATGCGGCGCTCAAGAAGTCGTGTTTCGACTATGAGCGCCAGCAGTATAACACCGTGGTCTCCAGTTGTATGACGATGGTCAACACGCTTTACCGACTGGATGATTCCCCCGGTGCCCAGGCGGTGCTGCGCGAAGGGGTCAGCATCTGCCTGCGCCTGCTCGCGCCCATCGCCCCCCACGTCACCCATCACCTGTGGCAAGAACTGGGTTTCGGCGCCGACATCCTGGACGCTCCCTGGCCCGCGGTGGACGAGACGGCGCTGCGGCAGGACAGCATCGAGTACGTCCTGCAGGTCAACGGCAAGGTGCGCGGCAAAGTGAGGGTAGCGGCCGACGCGGATCGCTCCGCGCTCGAGACCGCCGCGCTCGACGCGGACTGCGTGCGCCGCTATACCCAGGTGTCGGGCACCGATGAGGCGCCGTCCGCTACCGCGGAGCACGGCCAGGTCAGGGTCCGCAAGGTGATCGTGGTCCCAGGCAAGCTGGTGAATGTCGTTGTCAATGAGCGCCCTTAAGCGGCGGCAAGCGGTACTGCGCAGGCTGCTCCAAGCGCTGCCGTTGGTGGTGCTCGCCGGCTGCGGCTTTCACCTGCGCGGCGCCCTGGAGATCCCGGCCGATCTCGTGCCCCTCTACCTCCAGCCCGAGACCGGCTCGCCGGTCATGCAGGCGGTCAAGTACGAACTCTCCGGCGGGACCGTGCCCCTGGCGCCCAGCGCGGACAAGGCGAAGCTGATCCTGCGCATCACGGCGGAGGGACGCTCCTCCCGGGTCGTCGCGACCAATAATGCCGGCAAGGTACTGGCCTATGAACTGCATTACCTAGTCACCTACGAGGCGGTGGCAGCGGACGGTAAGGTACGGATACCGAAACAAAAACTGGACCTGGTGCGCACCTTCGACAACCCGGACGTGGAGGTCCTGGGCAAGCAGCTCGAAGAGGCGCAGATCTACCAGGAGTTCGCCATCGACGCCGCCGATCGCATCCTGATGCGGTTGCGGACCCAGCTGCGCTGAGGCCTGGCGACTCCCAACCATGCGCCTGCGTTTCACTCAACTCCCGGAGCAACTCGTCTGCGGCCTGGCCCCGGTCTACCTGATCTGCGGCGACGAGCCATACCAACTCGGTGAGGCCGCCCGGCTGATCCGCGAGCGGGCGCGCATGGCCGGCTTCGACGAACGCGAGGTCTTGAACCAGGACGGCGCCTTCGACTGGGGCGCCCTGGGCGCCAGTGCGAGCGCGATGTCGCTCTTCTGCACGCGCAAGCTCATCGATCTGCGCATTGCCACCGCCAAGCTCGGCCGCGACGGCGGCGCCGCGCTGCGCGCCTACTGCGCGCGGCCCTGCCCGGACAACCTGCTCTTGATGACGGCCCCCGGATTGGACCGCAAGGAGTTAGAGACCCAGTGGGCCAAGGCGGTAGAGAGCGTCGGCGCCATCGTCCAGGTGTGGCCGCTCAAGGAGCGGGAACTGGTCCAGTGGTTGGGTCTGCGGCTCAAGGCGGTCGGATTCATGCCGAGGCGCGGGGTGGCGGAACTGCTGGCGGAGCGGGTCGAGGGCAATCAATTGGCCGCGGTCCAGGAGATCGAAAAACTGAGGCTATTGCGCGACCCGGGCGCGCTGGCCGTGGAGGACCTGCTGGGCACCCTGGCGGACAGTGCACGCTTCGATCTCTTCGCTCTTACCGACGCCGCCGTGGCCGGGGATCGGGCACGTGTCGCGCGGGTGCTGGCGGTGCTGCGGGCAGAGGAGGTCGCGGCGACCCTGGTGCTGTGGGTCCTGGCGCGGGATTTGCGGATGCTGGCTCAGGCCGCCTGGGCCAAGGCGCACCAGGGCTCGGCGTCGGCGGCGTTGGCGCAGGGCCGCGTCCCGCGCCAGCGCCTGGAGTCCGTCGAGGGCGCCTTGCGCCGCCTGTCACCGACCCTGCTGTGGGCACTGGTGCGCCAATGCGCCCTGGCCGACCAATCGATCAAGGGGTTAAACCCAGGGGATACATGGCAGCACCTGGGCTTCATCGCCGACACCCTGGCCGCGGGCGGGCTGCGGCTCCCGGCGCCGCCAGGTCCGCGCTGAGCGGTCCCGGCGGTGACGGGGCAGTCTCAGCGCCGCGTCGTCGCTGGCCGCGTGAGGTTCACCCAGGGTAGGAATTGCACCCCATATGCGCCCGCGGGGACCCAGATCCCCTCGTTGGGGGTGATCACGGCGGCGTCCAGACGTAGCGACAGATTCGGCGGGGTCTGGATGGTCCCTAGCAGCCTGTCGGACTTCGGGGCCCCGTCGAGGCAGCGGGTCCGGTACACTGTCGGGATCAACCCCGATGGCCGCCCGATGGCCGG
>JADNEJ010000376.1 GCA_016292295.1 Candidatus Thiodictyon intracellulare | reverse complement strand
GGCGTGCTCCCAGTGCCGCCATACGCCTGCACCAGCACGCTCAGATCCAAGCCTTTCACCACTCTCAGATTCGACCACGTAACGTGCCAGGTGGCTCTTGGACAGCTAGTCCTGCACCGACAGCGGCAGAAGCAAGTCAGTGTCGCGGTCCTTCGGGTGGAAGCGGTGCATCGGCAGTAGCACCCCGGCCACCAGGGTTTATCCAGACAGTGTACTGGAACCGTCGCCCCGACGGGGCCCCGAAGTCCGACAGACTGCTAGGATTATCGGGCGCCCCGCGAGACCCTAAAGGCGATACACTTAAGAGGCATCGATTGCGTGGCTCGGCATGTCCCGGCTGCAGACCACGCGCGCCCCCAGTGGCGGGCGGTCAGGCATTCAAGCCGGGCAAATCCTCACGCTAATGACTACAACAAGGAGCCAAAGCCATGTCCAAGGGCCAAAGCCTGCAAGACCCCTTCCTCAACGCCCTGCGCAAGGAACGCATCCCGGTTTCGATCTTTCTAGTCAACGGCATCAAACTTCAGGGTCAGATCGAGTCCTTCGACCAGTTCGTCGTGCTGCTCAAGAACAATGTCAGCCAGATGATCTATAAGCACGCGATTTCCACCGTGGTGCCGGCCCGCAATGTGAAGCTGCCGCCGACCGGGGACGAGACCGACGAGCCCGGCAATGCCTAGCCCGCGGCGGCGTCAGTGATCGACCGACTCAGTTCCGGCGAGCGCGTCATCCTGGTTCACCTGGACCTGGGCGGCACCGCCGAGCCCGACGAGCGTGAAGAATTTGCGCTGCTGGCAAGCGCCGCCGGTGCCCTGGTGGTCGGTGCCCTGTCGGGCAGCCGCAAGGTGCCCGACGCGCGGCTCTTCATCGGCAGCGGGAAAGCCATGAAGTTAAAGGATTTGGTTGCTGCGACAGGGGCAGAGCTGGCGGTCTTCGCCCACCCGCTCTCCCCGGCCCAGGAGCGCAACCTGGAGCGCCTGCTCGAGTGCCGGGTGGTGGACCGCACCGGTCTGATCCTGGATATCTTCGCTCAGCGGGCGCGCTCTTTCGAGGGCAAGCTCCAGGTGGAACTGGCCCAGTTGCGCCACCTCTCCACCCGTCTGGTGCGCGGCTGGACCCACCTGGAGCGGCAGAAGGGCGGTATCGGTCTGCGCGGTCCCGGCGAGACTCAGCTCGAGACCGACCGGCGGCTGCTCGCTAAGCGCATTGCGCTCCTCAATCAACGGCTCGACCAGATCCAGACGCAGCGCGCCCAGGGGCGGCGCGCCCGGGACAAGGCGGAACTGTCGGTCATCTCGCTCGTCGGTTACACCAATGCCGGCAAGTCCACCTTGTTCAATCGCCTGACCGAGTCGGGGGTGTACGAAGCCGATCAACTCTTCGCCACCCTGGACCCGACGCTGCGGCGGCTCGCGCTGCCGGACGGTGGGCGCGCCCTGCTGGCCGACACCGTAGGCTTCGTCAGCCGACTCCCCCACGAACTGGTGGCAGCCTTCCGCGCCACCCTCGAAGAGACCCGCAACGCCGCCCTGCTGCTACATGTGGTGGACGCCTCAGTCCTCCATCGGGCGCGCCTGATCGCCGATGTGGAGACCGTCCTGGCGGAGATCGGGAGTCTGGGACTGCCGCGCCTGGAGGTCTGGAACAAGATCGATCTGCTCGACGACGAACCCCCGCGGCTGGAACGCAATGCGGCCGGGATACCGGTGCGAATCTGGTTGTCCGCCGCCTCCGGGGCCGGAATCGAGCTGCTGTTGGCCGCCGTGGCGGAACTGATCGGCGGGGCACGCTCGCCGCTTAGCCTGCTACTGGGTCCGCAGGACGCCCGGCTGCGCGCCTGGATCTACGCCCATGCCGGCGTCCTGGCCGATGAGCCCGACGACCTTGGGGGGTCGCGCATGGAGATACTGATAGCCCTGGGGGACCTGCGGCGCCTGGCGGCGCAGGCGCCGGGCCTGGCGGACCAACTCGGCCTGGACGAGAGGGGCTGGGTCGACGAAGAACTCGAGACCCCGGATGGTAAGTGGCGCGCTGACAGATAATTTAATTCAATTTCAAATGATTAACAGGACGATTGAGCGCTTGTGGAGAGGGGTCGCGTAGTGGTGCGGATCGCGGCCCCCCGCGGGCTTTTCCGCGTGCCCGGTTTGCGCCGTGGCAGCGCGCTGCCTACAATCGGCGGTCTGGTGTCGCAGCGCGGATCCGTGCACGATACTTGATTCGGCCGGTATTGGCGGCATCTTGCTGACCGGCGGTCGGCGATTCCGGTCGCGGTGTTGTCCACTAATGGACTTGATGCGGCGCGCGCGTCGCTCGAGACCCTCTCAATCACTGACGCTGACTTACGACAGACGGAGTTCTTATGGCCTGGAATGAGCCAGGTGGCGGCAACAAAGACCCCTGGAGCGGCAAGAGCGGCGGCGATCAAGGGCCGCCCGACCTCGACGAGGTCGTACGCAAGCTCCAGGAAAAGCTAGACGGCCTGTTTGGCGGGAACAAACCCGACGGTAGCGGCGGCGCGGACGGCGCAGGCGGCGGCGGGGGGTTCAATCTGCCCGGCGGCGCCCTGGCAGCGCGAACCATCGCCGTCATCATCGGGGTGTTGGTCCTGGTGTGGCTCGCGATGGGTCTCTACATCGTGGCGCCGGCGGAGCGCGGCGTGGTGATGCGTTTCGGCAAATATCTGGATACCACGGACCCGGGCCCGCACTGGCTGATCCCCTATCCCTTCGAGACGGTGGACAAGGTCAACGCGGACGAAGTGTCTACGTTCAGCCATCAGGCGGCGATGCTGACCAAGGACGAGAACATTGTCGACGTGGAGTTGACGGTCCAATCACTGGTCCAGGACCCGGCCCAGTTCCTGTTCCAGGACCAGAACCCGGAGCGCTCCATCAAGGATGCGACCGAGACCGTGGTGCGCAAGACCATCGGCGGCAGCAAGTTGGACTTCATCCTGACCGATGGCCGTGAGTCCATCGAGACGACCATCAGGGAGCGGGTGCAGGAGCTCATGGACCTCTACAAGACCGGTCTGAAGGTCACCTCCGTCAACATGCAGCCGGCCAAGCCGCCGGAGCAGGTCAAGGAAGCCTTCGACGACGCCATCAAGGCGCGTGAGGACAAGCAGCGTTCGGAGAACCAGGCCGAGGCCTACTCCAATCAGGTCCTGCCCCAGGCGCGCGGCGAGGCCGCCCGTATCATCGCCGATGCCAAGGCCTACCGGGACAAAGTGGTCGCGGAATCCGAGGGCGAGGCGTCGCGCTTCACCTCGGTGCTCACGGCCTATCTGAAAGCGCCCGAGGTGACGCGCGAGCGGCTGTATCTCGACACCATGCAGGAGGTCTTGAGCGGGACCAACAAGGTCGTGCTCGACGTCAAAGAGGGGGCCAGCAATCTGTACCTGCCGCTCGATCAACTGATGCGGCATCGTCAGACGACGGGCGTGGCGGCGCCCCCGCCGCCCGCCGTTCCGACGGAGCCGGAGCCCCGCCCGGCCGTCGTACGCCCCGTTGATCGTGACCGGAGGGCGCGTTGATGAGTAAGTACAAGAATTTCCTGCCGGCAATCCTGGTCAGCCTGCTGCTGATCTGGTCGTCGACCTTCATCGTTAACGCATGGCAGACGGCCATCAAGCTGCGGCTCGGCGAGATCACCGACAGCGACTATGCGCCCGGACTGCACTTCAAGGTGCCGGTGTTGAACGAGATCAAGCTCTTCGATCGCCGCATCCAGACCCTGGATTCGTCCCCCCAGCGCTACCTCACGGTGGAGCAGAAGGCGGTCATCGTCGATTACTACGTGAAGTGGCGGATCGCGAACCCCGCGCAGTTCTTCCGCTCCACCAGCGGCAGTTCCAGCCGGACCGCCAAGCTCCTGGCTGAGCGCATCGGCGGCAGTCTGCGCGAGGAGTTTGGCCGGCGCACCATCCAGGAGGTCGTGTCCGAGGAGCGCACTGAGCTGATGGCTGAGTTGACCAAGAAGGCTGACCTCCAGGCCAATACCCTGGGTGTGGAGGTGATCGACGTGCGGGTCAAGAAGATCGACCTACCTCCGGAGGTCAGCGAATCGGTCTACATGCGGATGCGCGCCGAGCGTGAGCGGGTCGCGAGCGACCTGCGAGCCAAGGGCAAGGAGGCTGGGGAGCGCATCCGCGCCGACGCCGACCGCCAGCGCACTGTGATCCTCGCCGACGCCTACAAGGAGTCCGAGGAGTCCCGCGGCGAGGGCGACGCCAAGGCCACCGACATCTATGCCGCCGCCTTCAGCGCCAACTCGGACTTCTACGCCTTCTACCGCAGCCTCAACGCCTACCGCGGCTCCTTCGGACCCGGCGGCAACCTGATGGTCCTGCAGCCCGACTCGGAGTTCTTCCGCTTCTTCCGCAACCAGGACGGCAAGTCCCCGCAGTAGCCCGCGGCGGCGCCGCGTCATCCACTGACGCGGCGGCAGCCAGATCGCAGCGGAACCCGGTGAGAGCGGCTTCAGCCGCGACGTTTGACCTTGCGCTATCTGATTTAAGATGCTGAAATATATACGCAAGAAGGTGCATATGAACGATCTTATCCTTCACTCAGCGGGTGAAACAGAAACAACGGCGCTGGCGCAGTTTTCCGGCCACGGCCCGGTCCCCGTGGACACGTTCGGTAGCAGGATCCACGTTGAGTGGGACCCGCAGGCCGCCACCACCCTACTCGGGTAGTTGCCATTCTTCACCGAATTTTTCCAAGTGAGCGGGCTCTTCGATCCCTGTGTGAATAGTTGCCCATTGGTACTCACCAGCCCCAATACGCTGAGCACGCACGATGTATATACGTCTCATCTGAGATTTTCGCTCATGACCCTAGCGTAACCGGCTGACGCTGATATACTATCGTCCATATGCTTGACTATACCATTTCCACCGAACAACTCGCCGAGTTGCGTGCCGTCCACCGGCGTACGCGCGACCAGCGCGAGGCCGACCGCATCAAGGCGGTCGTGT
>JADNEJ010000312.1 GCA_016292295.1 Candidatus Thiodictyon intracellulare | reverse complement strand
TCGCGCTGGTCGCGCGTACGCCGGTGGGCGGCACGCAACTCGGCGAGTTGTTCGGTGGAGAGAGTATAGTCGAGCATAGGGACGATAGTATATCGACATCAGCCGATTACGCTAGGATATTGAGAGAAAATCTTAGATGAGACGTGTATGCGTTGAGTATGTTGGTACGTGAAGTACGGGAAGAGGGAGTTCCCGCGACTTGCCGCATTCCTGCGTACTAACGTACTCGCGTACTAACGCACTGGCGGCCTTGATTACAAATTCGCCAAAGGCCACTGAACAAGGTGGGCGGAATTATGATCAAGGTCCGCACTGGCTCACTAACGTATAACCTTATAAGGCGTTTCCGAATGACCGAGTATGACGTAAGCCTGAACGTCCTGACCGTCCCCCTGGTGGACGTCCTGGTGGCGGATGCGGAGCGGCTGCGCCTGGGGCTCGAGCGCTTGGACAACGGTTGCCTGGTGGTGGATGGGGGCATTGATGCACTCGGGGGCCTGGAGGCCGGCCGGCGTATCGCGCAGATCTGCCTGGGCGGGCTCGGGCGGGTCAGTCTGCGCGGTGACCTCAGGGTCGGTGGCCCGCTCGGGGACTGGCCGCTCGGGGTAGAGGTCTCGACCAGTGACCCGGTGCTCGCCTGCCTGGGGAGCCAGTATGCCGGCTGGGGCCTGAGCCACGGTGAGGGCAAGGGCGCCTTCCAGGCCCTGGGGTCGGGCCCCGCCCGCGCCGTGCTGGTACTGGAGGTCGACCGGCGCCCCCCGGCGCCCTTGGTCGAGAAGATCGCCCGCGACTGCGGCATCGCACCCAACGGGCTGACCCTGACCCGCAGTCTCGCCGGCACCATGCAGATCGTCGCCCTGGGCCTAGAGGTGGCCCTGCACAAGGCATACACCCTGTGCTTCGACCTGCACGCCATCCGCGACGGGTTCGGCAGCGCCCCCCTGCCGCCCCCGGCACCGGACTTCGTGACCGCCATGTCTTCGTCACCGGCACCGATGCGGCCACGCAGGACTTGGCGAACGGCTGCCGAGCGGCGCGTCGCGCGACTACGGCCAGTCGTTCGCGGAGGTCTTCAATGCCTACAACTATGACTTCTTCCAGATCGACCCGCTGCTCTTCAGCCCGGCGCGCATCCGGGTGACGGCCCTGGACAGCGGCCGGACCTTCTCCGCCGGGCGGGTTGATGCCGACCTGCTGGCCGCCTCCTTCGGGTGCGCCGCGTGACGGCGATGCCTCGACCCCTGCGGACGCGGGCCGCACCCGCCGTCGCCATCTTCACGGACGACCCCGGCTGGCACGGTGCGCGCCTGTGCGCGGCCCTGGCCGAGTGCGGCTGGGAGGGGCGCTATGTGTCGCTTAAGGCCTGCCATTTCGACCTTTCGGCAGCGGGGCCTGACCTGCAGATCCCCGGTTTCGACTCTCTGCCGGACGCCGCCTTTGTGCGCGGTGTCCCCGGTGGCACCCTGGAGGAAGTCGTCTATTACCTGGATGTGCTCCATGCCCTGCGCTGCCTGGGGGTCCTAGTCTACAACGACGGCCACGCGATCGAGCGCAGTGTCGACAAGGGCATGACGAGCTTCCTGCTCCATACCGCGGGCGTCCCTACCCCGCCGGCCTGGGTCATGCGCGACCCGATTGAGGTCGTCCGGGTGCTGGCGCGGAAACTGGCCGCCGGCCATGAGCTGGTCCTCAAGCCACTGTTCGGATCCCAGGGCGAAGGTCTGACCCGCTTGAACGACAAGGACAACGCGACCCTGCCGCTCTCCCTTATCGACGCTGGCATCCACTATCTCCAGCGCTTCATCCCCGGCAACACGGTGCGGGCGCAGGACTGCCGGGTCTTCGTCATCGGCGCCCGGGCGGTTGCAACCATGCGCCACAGCGCCTCCATCGGCTGGATCACCAATGTCGCCCAGGGCGTCTCCTGCCACTCGGCGGACCTGACACCGGACCTGAAAGACCTGGCGGAGGCGGCCGCCCGGGCGCTGGAGATGACCTACACGAGGGTCGACATCCTGCGCGACGCGGCCGGCCGCGCCTGGGTCATTGAGGTCAATGGGGTCTCGGCCTGGAAGGGGCTGCAACAGGTGTGCGGGCTCGACCTCGCCGCCGCCATGGTCGCCGACCTGCTGCACCGCCTCCGCGGCGCCCCCCGCATGAAGGCGATCGGATGACGGCGCAGTCCTGGAGTGAGCGCGCGGACGAGACGCGGCAGTGGATCGGCGACGCCTACCGGGCGGCCTGCGCCCTGGAACTGGACGCGTTGAAGCCGGGTAACGTTCACCGTGAGTCAGCCGGACACGGGATGACGGTCTCGGATTTCATGACCAGCGCCGCGGTCAGCACTGAGCCTCTGACCGAGCCTGGTCTGGGGCTCGGGGAGCGGGTCTACCGCGCGGTGGCCGCAACGCGTGCGGCCGTCGGCTGCAATACGAATCTGGGGATCATCCTGCTCTGCGCCCCATTGATCCAGGCGGCCTTGGACCCGGCTGCCCTGGCGACGCTGCGCGAGCGGCTCGCGACCGTGCTGCGCGGTGCCGATCGCCGCGACATGAACGGGCTTAACCGGGCGATCCGGCTCGCCGCCCCCGGCGGACTGGGGGAGTCGGCGCAGCACGATGTGGCCGTACCGGCCACGGCCACGCCGCTGGAGGTCATGACGCAGGCGGCCGACCGGGACCTAATCGCGGCCCAGTATGCCGCAGGCTTCCAGGACCTGTTCGAGCGGGCGGTCCCATTGCTCGGACAACTGCAGGCGCGCTGGCGAGACCCCGCCTGGGCCGCCGCCGGACTCTACCTGGATTTTCTCGGGCGGTTTCCCGACACGCACATCGCTCGCAAACTGGGGCTCGCGCGGGCTCGCGCGGTCACACGCCGCGCCGCGTCGATCGCCGCCGCTCTGGTCCGGGCGGCGCGCCCCGAGCCCTTTCGGGAGGCCCTGCTGGAGCTCGATCGCGAACTGAAGGAGGCCGGTCTCAACCCCGGCAGCTGCGCGGACCTGACCGTGGCCTGTCTGCTGATCGCGGGGCTTGAGCCCTTGAACTCGATTTCACTACCCGCGGCGGACGCCCGCCGCATTCCCCGCACCGGACCGGGCACCCCGGCTCCGTTGCGATCCATCTGCTACACCTGAAAAGAAGGAGAGAACGCAATGCCAGTCATCAACAAAGTCCTGGTCGGTGAGTCCCTGGTCGGCGAGGGCAACGAGGTCGCTCACATCGACCTGATCATGGGACCGCGCGGCTCCGCCGCTGAGACCGCCTTCGCCAACGGCCTGGTGAACAACAAGGACGGCTTCACCGCCCTGCTGGCGGTGGTCGCCCCGAACCTAGCGGTCAAACCCAGCACCCTGATGTTCAACAAGGTCACCATCAAGGGGGCCAAGCAGGCGGTACAGATGTTCGGGCCCGCCCAGCGCGGCGTGGCCATGGCCGTAGCCGATTGTGTGGAGGACGGCACCATCCCGACCACCGAGGCCGACGACGTCTTCATCTGTGTCGGCGTCTTCATCCACTGGCAGGCCGAGGACGACGCCAAGATCCAGGACTATAACTACCAGGCAACCAAGGAGTCCATCAAGCGGGCCATCGCCGGTGAGCCCAAGGCCGCGGACGTGGTCAAGCAAAAGGCCGGCTCCGCCCACCCCTTCGCCGCGTACAGCTGACCCTACAGGACTGGGCGCTTGCGGCGCCCGGTCCCGTAGGGTCAGTGACATTGGGTCCGCGGTGCGGGCCCTAAGCGGAATTATTCACCTCGGCAGGGGCCTTGCATTAGCGCTCCTCAAGTCGGCCAGGCGTCTTCCAGTTCGGCCAAGTCGCCGGGGCCGATACGCCCCTGGTGCAGCGCGGTGGAGACGAGCGCTCCGGACACCCTCAGTGCGTTCAGTTGCCTGAGATCCGTCCCGTCGCGCATCCCGCCCGCCGCATAGACCCGATGGGCCGGGGCCAGCCGCCGCAGGGCACCCAGACGGTCCAGGTCCGGACCCTGGCCGCTGCCGACCCGGGCCAGGGTCATGAGGATGAGGCCCATCAGCCACAGGTCGAGCCGCCGGTCGAGCTCCACCGGCCCCAGGAAACGCTCAGCTCAGTAGTCCAAGGACAGGACTGGGGCACCCAGGCGGGCCTTGAGGTTCGTCCACTGATCCAGGTCGGCGACGGACTCGCTGCCGATCACGGGTCGGGCCACACGCATGAGCCGCCCGATCCCGGTCAGGCCGCGGTCGATCCACAGACTGACCCTTTGGTGTTGCCGGTGCAGCCGCTCGACGACCTCCAGGTGACCGGTACCGCCGCCGATGGCGTTGAGGTCGGCGATATAAAGAATCGCGAAGGGGGTAGAGCCCCAACAAGGCCGCCGCCACTGCGAAAGGCTCGGCCGCGGGACACAGGGGGCTTGCAATCGGCGCATAGCGGCGACGGTCTCCGAGCCGTGTGGCGACCACCAGGCCGCCCTTCAGGTCGATGACAGGAATCAGTTTCATCTCAGGTCCTGGCGGGGGCGGATGCAGTGTGGCCCATCGCCCCCGAGCATCAGGATATCCTGGAGGAGGTCAGCCAGGCCATCCTCGCGGCCGACCGACCACTGCTCAACACACTGCTCAACAGCCGCCCGGCGGCGGTGCGCACGGCCGCCAGCAAGCTCCAGATGATTCGTCTCTTGGAGGCACAGGGGGTGCCGGTGATGCCGACCTTGGGCGCCGCGGATCAGTTACCGCCGCTACCGGGACCCTGGGTACTGAAACCGGACGACGGGGTCGGGTGCCTGGGGATTCGACTGTGCCGTGACCGCGACAGCCTGTGCCGTCACTGGGAGCAATTGACGCAGGCGGACATTTTCGTGGCCCAACCCTTCATCCAGGGCACGGTGGCTAGCAGCCTGTCGGACTTCGAGGCCCCGTCGAGGCGGCGGGTCCGGTACACTGTTGGGATCAACCCCGATGGCCGCCCGATGTCCGGAGTGCTACTGCCGATGCGCCGCTTCCACCCGATGGACCGCGACAC
>JADNEJ010000664.1 GCA_016292295.1 Candidatus Thiodictyon intracellulare | reverse complement strand
AGCGGCGCAAAGGGCAGCAGAGTCGGTACAATCGAGGCTGGCAGGAGGGGCATCCTTGGGTACGTCCGGTGTTTTGGTCGACCTCGGAACATACACTGTTGATGCCCTGCCTGCCTTCCCCTGCGTGTCCCCGCGTGCCGCGGCCACTAGCGGGTGCCGTCTGGCCGCGACGAGCGGCCGCCACAACCCCTTGCTCAGCGCACGCGTCGGCACCGCCGTGGCATAACGCACAAGACCGTCGCCCGACTGCAAAAATGGCCGAAGCCGAGACTGAGGCACCTTTTCAACGCATTGCGGAATGAAACATTCCTATACGTGGTAGTCGGTAACTTTGAATCAACGCTGCATCATAAGACCACAAAAACCGACTGCTTCACCGACAGCGAATTACAGCGAATTGGCCCTTCGGTCGCCAGTCCAACGACCCGGAGTCCGCTATGTCCTCAAAGCTGTCGAAGGCATGAGCCGACTTGTCCTGGCGCCGCGCAATTGGAATGAGTTTTGAAAAGGTATCGCCCTTGTAGCAGCCAATCTCGGCGAAGTCGCTCGGCACCCCTTGAACCAGTGCCGTGTAGTGGTCAATGTTGGGGCCATGCCACAGCCCTGGCCTACGCCTCAGCGACTCCTTGTCCGATCTGACCCTGGCGACGAAGGCGCGGAAATTTGCTCGATTATCAAACAAGAACTTCAGGGTCGCTAGCCGCGAAATGATCTTCGCAATCATTCCTCCTACTCCTTACTTGGAGTAACCCGCCCGCGGCCCCCGTCCCACTCTCCCGCGTCCCGGCCCCGGCGCCCATACCTCTGAGGCGGCGGTCCTGGCCCGCGGAGTGCGGCGCACCAGCTCCATCCCGACCAGGCTCAGCAGGGTCCGGCGTTCCTCATCGCTCAGCGCTCGCCAGACACCGGGGAAGAGCCGGCGTCCCAGTTCGATGTTGCCGTAGCGCACCCGGATCAGGCGGCTGACCTGGCAGCCGACCGCCTCCCACAGGCGCCGGACCTCGCGGTTGCGGCCCTCCTTGAGGACGACGTGATACCAGGAGTTGGCGCCGTCGCCGCCGCGCGCACTCACCGCGTCCAGGTGAGCGGGGCCGTCCTCCAGTTCGACGCCGACAGTCAGCCGGTCCAGGGTGCCGTCCGGGACCCGGCCAAGGATGCGCACCGCGTACTCTCGCTCCAGTTCCCGGGAGGGGTGCATGAGCCGGTTGGCAAGCTCTCCGTCAGTGGTGAAGAGCATGAGCCCGGAGGTATTGATGTCGAGCCGGCCTACCGCGATCCAGCGCCCGTCCTTGGGGCGCGGCAGGTGCCGGAAGACCGTAGGCCGGCCCTCGGGGTCGCGGCGGGTCACCAGTTCACCCTCCGGCTTGTGGTAGGCGATGATCTGGCCCTCAGCCTCACGCCGGGGGCGGCGGCGGACCTCCTGGCCGTCGACCCGCACCCGGTCGGTCGGGGTGGCGCGGTCGCCCAGCTTGGCGACCTGACCGTTGACCCGGACCCGACCCTCAGTGATCCAGACCTCGATCTCGCGGCGCGAGCCTAGCCCCTGCTCGGCCAGGACCTTTTGCAGCCGCTCGCCGGGGGCGTCCGCCGGCGCAGGCACCGGCTCGGTGCGGCCGCGCCCGCCGCGGTTGCGGTCGAGCGGCGGACGCGCCGTACCTGAAGAACGCGAGGAGTTACCGGTGCCGTGGTGGTGACGCACTCAGGACTCCGAGACGACTTTGTCATAGAAGGCCAGGTAGTCATCGCGGTTAGGGCCCTCGGTCCACTCGATGGCGGTGCGCGGGTGCTGGTTGAGCTGACTGGTGATATTGAAGGGGATGGATGGACCCCAGGTCAGTTCCTTGCGCAGCGGTGCCACCTGATGCTGGATCACCTCGATGATGGGCCGGATATTGAACTTGGGGTTACGCAGGAACCCGAGCAGCAGCTCGGTGTGGCAGTTGCCGGCCCCGCGGCCGAAGCCGTAGATGGTGGAGTCGACCCGGTTACAGCCCAGGATGATCGCCTCAATGGTGTTGGCGAAGGCGAGCTGAAGGTTGTTGTGGGCATGAATGCCGACCTCCTTGCCGGTCCCGGCCATGGCCGCCGCGTACTTCTTATAGAGCCGGTCGATCTGCTCGCGGTAGAGGTAGCCGAAGCTGTCCACGATGACCATGGTGCTGGCCGGGGTCTCGGCGATGGCCTCTAGGACCGTGTCGATCTCCTCCTCCGTGATGTTGGAGACGGCCATCAGGTTGGCGGTGGTTTCGTAGCCCAGATCGTGGCAGTGGCGGATCATCTCGACCGCCTCGGACACCTGATGGGCATAGAAGGCGACCCGGATCATGTCGAGCGGGCTGTCAGCGGCGAGGACTATGTCGTGCTGCCACTCGCTCTTGCCGGCGTCGGCCATGGCCGCGAGCTTGAGCCCCGTGGCTGCCGCGGTGTAGTCGCCCACGACGCGGCGCAGGTCCTCCTCGGCACAGTGACGCCAGGGGCCGAACTTGTCAGTCGGAAAGACCTTTTTCGAGTTTTTGTAGCCGATCTCCATGTAGTCCAGGCCGGCGTCCACGCACGCGCGATAGACGGCGCCGACGAAGGCGTCGCTGAACTGATGGGCGTTGACCAGTCCCCCGTCACGGATGGTGCAATCGAGGACTTTGAGTTCGGGACGGCAGGTGATCCAGGGGGCCTTTTCGGACACGGATTTCTCCAGGCAAGGGGTTAAATTATAGCCAAACCGGGCATTTTCCCGATATCCGGCGGCACGGCGGGGTGCGATCAGAACTGATGTGGTGACCGAGATCCCGGGTGTGCAGTCGTAATCGAATAATCCGACCACGATCACGACAACGACGCCCGGTCCGTTAGAACGTCAGGTAGCTGTAATGTACACATCGCGTAGTGGGCTCCGACGGTCGCCGCAGCTTGCCGAACACGTTATGGGTACAATACGAGATATGCGTTAACACATCCAGAGGACTTTCATGTTCCGGAGTGACGGACGAGCCTTCATTGCCGTTAGCCGCCCTGCGCCATTGCGTTGGGGTTCCTTCGTCACCCCAAAGGGTCCAGTAACTCAGGCTTCTCCGCCAGCAATCGCTTCAGCCGCTCGTTCTCGGCCAGGGCTTCTTCCTTGGCCACCCGTTCGTGCTCCTGCGCCGCCCGCGCGTGCTCCTCAACTACGCGGGCCCGCTCCTCGGCGGCTCGTGCGGTCTCCCGCGCCTGCTCGACTTCCGCGCGCAGGTCCTCGAATTCGAGCTGGATACTCTGCTGTGCGCGCAGATATTCGGCATTATGTAGCAACTGCACATAGTTATCGAATCAATTTGTTACGCAGAATCTGGCGGCAACTCTGTGCGATTCGGGCGGGTGGACGCCGGGATCTCCCAAATTTCAGTGGGAAACCCGGCTGCCGGGGCTGGCTCCGAATCGGAAAATCGCAGCCAAGTCACTGAATAAATAGCCATGTGCGTTTACTACATAATGCCGTGTTTACTACATAATGCCGTAGATAGTCCTGCCGCGCCTGGTACGCATGGTAGGCGTGCTCTTTCTCGGAGAAGGCCTTCAGTCTGAAGTTTTTAAGTTCTGAAACCCGCGCAGGGCCAAATATTTGGGGTCGGAAGTTTTCGTAGGGGTTTGTGTGGATCTCCGCAAACCCCTCGAAAATCCCCCCACCGCTACCCCCGCCCCTCCGGTACCCCCCTGGAAAAGCCGGAAACTTCAGCTTCAGTGTGTTCATGGTTCGCCTCATCTCTCGGGTCTGCATCCACGCGGGCAGTGCGTCCTCGTCCAGGCGCTCGGCCTCGTTGAAGAACTTCAACCAGCGCTGCTGCTCCGTTTGGACCGCATCAGCGACCCGCGTCAGCGGCGAATTTTCTCACTTCCAGCAGCCAGATACCGCCGTGGTCCAAAAAGGCGCGTCCACGCTGGTTGCGCAGCCGGAACTCGTGGGCATACTCCGGGTAATCCAGCAGCAGGATCTGACCCAGCAGCCAGATGGCATAGGTGGGGCGCAGCTTGCGGTAGCTCTCGCCCTCTTTGATCTGGCTACGATAGAGGTTCGCCCAGCCGTAGAGGATACGCGCCGGCAGGTCGCGGTGATTGAGCAATTGGATCCCGACCTGGAACATCTGCCCGGTCGCGTCGCGCGCCTTGACGTCCACAGCGGTGAGTTTGTCGTCCAGGAACTCCTTCCCATTGTAGAGGTTATGGATCTCCACGGCGACGATCGGCTGGGGCAGGTCCGCGCCCAGGACGGCGTTGAGAAAATGGATCCACAGGTCGCGATTGGACTCGGCCCCTAGCAGCCTGTCGGACTTCGGGGCCCCGTCGGGGCGGCGGGTCCGGCACACTGTCGGGATCAACCCCGATGGCCGCCCGATGGCCGGAGTACTTGCTCCTGCCGCCGTTACTGCCGATGCGCCGCTTCTACCCGATGGACCGCGACACTAACTTGCTCCTGCCGCCGTCGGTGCAAGACTGGCTGTCCAAAGGCCACCTGGCACGCTACGTGGTCGAGGTAGTAGAAGGCTTGGATCTGAGCGTGCTGATGCAGGCGTATGGCGGCACTGGGAGCACGCCTTATCACCCGACCATGCTGTTGGCATTGCTGATCGATGGCTACGCCGCCGGGCGTTTCTCCAGCCGCAAGATCGAGCGGGCCACGTACGATTCGCGGGCGTTTCGCTTCATTGCCTGCAATCTTCGCCCGGACCACGACACCCTGGCAACCTTTCGGCGCCGCTTCCGCAAAGAATGTGAAGCGGCCTTCGTGCAGGTGCTGGAGGTCGCGCAGGAGAACCAGTTCAGTCGCTTCGGCAGCGTCTGCCTGGACGGGACCAAGATTCGCGCCAACGCCAGCCGCCACAGCGCCTTGTCCTATGGGCATGCCGATGCCCTGGAGGCGCACCTGCGGGCCGAGGTCCAAGCACTGACGGCGCCCAGGTCCCGGACGGAATGAGCATCCCTGCGGAACTGGAGCGTCGCGAGGAGCGTCTGGCGGCGATTGCCGCCGCCAAGACCA
>JADNEJ010000018.1 GCA_016292295.1 Candidatus Thiodictyon intracellulare | reverse complement strand
TTCCCCTGCGTGTCCCCGCGTGCCACGGCCACTGGCGGGTGCCGCCTGGCCGCAACGAGCGGCCGCCGCAACCCCCTGCTAAGCGCACGCGTCGGCACCGCCGTGGCGTCACGTGCGGGGCCGTCGCCCAACTGCAAAAATGGCTAAAATCAAGTTAAGTTAAACAAGTCCATTAGGGAATGCTTGCCGCTCCTGGTTCAGCGTTTGCGGGTCAGTCCGACCGGGTCGCAGTGATCCAGGTCCATCGGTCCCGGCGGCACGACGCAGCCCCAACGCAGGGGCTGGTCCTGCACATAACGCTTGCCAAGCTGGTGGGCGATCTGGGCGCGGGCTAGTTCCACGCCAAGATAGAAGGCATGGCCGGCGTCCTCTTGCACCCCCAGGTGGGGGTAAAAGGCGAAGGGATCGCCGAAGCTGTGCAAGCCGTCGCGGTTGAAGCAGTGGATGCCCTCGCTACTCACCTGGATGCGGTAATTGGGGTCGCGGATGGCGGCGGCCAACTCGCGGATGTCGGCGAGATCGGTGGGGAAGGGGTTGCGTTCATGGAGCGAGGTCAGGCCGCCGTCAATCTGTTTGGGGAGGCTCCCCTCCTGGCGTGCCCAGTGCATGATGCGGCGTGCCCGGTCGGCCTCGCGCACCGCGCTGCGGCAGTGGGCGCTGACCTGGGTGGTCAGGATGTTGCCGATCTTAAGCTCGGAGATCAGGCCCATGAGGATGGCATTGATGCCGGTGGTATCGGCCTCGGTGAGTTCGGTCAGGTTGCCCACGCCCATCATGATCTGCACCCTTGGGTAGGCCCGGCGCAGACTGTGATAGCGCACCAGCGAGTCGGCGAAACCGAAATGGATAGGGTCCAGGATGGGGTCGGCAAGGTAGGGCCGGCCGCGCGCATCCAGTTGCGCCATGGCCCGCTCCAGGGAGGGCAGGTCGCCTGGTTGGCTGGGCACCAGTACCGGACAGGCGGCGACCTGGCCCGCGATCCAGAGGTTGTCCTCGTTGAGGCTCAGCAGATAATCCGCCCCGGCCCGGCCGCCGGCCAGAAGTTCCGCGGACTGCATGGAGTCCACGCTGATCAGATGGCCGGCCTCTTTCAGTGCGCACACGCTCGCGCCCAGGTGCTCGAAGGGGGTGTCCGGTAGGCAGCCTAGGTCGATCACATCGGCCCCGTCAGCGCGGAAGGTCGCGGCACGCGCCAGGATCTCCGGAACGCCCAGGCGCGGTGCGTCGACGATCTCGGCGAAAATGCGCACACTGTAGGCGCTAAGGTCTGGCGTCCGGCTGGCGAGTCCGAAATAACCGGGCAAGTCCATCAGTTCATCGGGCCCGCGCTCCACCGGGATGCCGAAGTGCTCGGAGAGCGCCACCAGGTCCCCCCGGCAGCGCCCGGGGATGATGATCCGGTCGGCCCCGGCGGTATCGGCGAGCCGCCGCCGGATCATGTCCGCGGTCATCAGGGCGGCGATCTTGACCCCGAGTTGGCGCACCGTCCAGGTGGTGTCGCCCAGGTCCATGCCGTCCAGGATGCGCTGCAACGGCCGCCCGGCGAGCTGGCCAGTCAGGAACAGGATGTGTCCGCTCATGGGAGCGTCGCCAGCGCGGCCGCCAGCTCCGTTATGCTATCCACCACTGTCGTGTATTCAAAGCCGCGTAGGCGTTCCACATTCTCCAGGTCGATGCGGCGCGGATAGACCATGACCTGGCCGCCGGGGGCCGCGGTCTGCATCGCGGGGGCGGTGTCGCACGCAAAGACGAGGCTCGGGACCCGGCACTTGCCGGCCTGGGCATAGATATTGGTCACCAGGGTGTCCGAGATCCCGCAGGCCATCTTGGCGACGGTGTTGGAGGTGGCGGGCGCAATCACCAGGCGCGAGTAGATGCCCTGGTAGAAGCGCGCGACCGGGGGAGCACTGGCGGCGCCGTCGCGGTAACAGGTGATACGTTCACGCAGGCGCTTCAAGTCGACCCCGTACATCACAAGCACCTCAGCGGCTGCGTGGGTCAGAAAGAGATCCACGTCGGTGCGCGACTCCACCAGCGCCAGGCACTCGACAAGGAAATGGCCGGAGCCCGTGATGGCCCAGGCGAATCGAGGGGTGGCGGGGTGCTGCATCTTGGGGCCTGGGGTGTCTAACCTAGAAAGAGTAGTTCTCTCACAGAGACACAAAAATCACAAAAATTTTCAAAGCGATATGTCGGTCGCTGAGGACACCTGGACGGTAATCGGCCGAACACCTTCAGTGATCTTTTTTCCTGCATTATGTAGCAACTGCACATAGTTATCGAATCAATTTGTTACGCAGAATCTGGCGGCAACTTAGTGCGATGCTGGCGGATAGGCGCCGGGATTTGCCAGATTTCGGTGAGAAACCCGGCTGCCTGGGCTGGTTCAGAATCGGAAATCAATAGCCAAATTACTGAATAAATAGCCATTTGCGTTTTCTACATAATGCTGTTTTTTCTTTGTATTCTTTGTGTTTTGTTGAGAGCAATTGCCGGACTAAAGTTTGTTTAAGGTTAAGAGGAATAAGGGACGAGGGTCCAAATTGCTCGCTCCCACGCGCAAGGTCCCTAGTGGAAGCGGGCCTGCGGGCCGCGATGCAACGCCGCGTTCCCCGTGAGACCAGTCGTGGGCGCAGGCCAGCTCCCACAGTGTCACTGCGCGCTCAAGTCCGCACTGGGGGACCATAAGCCAAACAGCGCCGCCTGCACAAGCCCCGCGCACGAGGCCGCTGCTCACTGAGGATGCCTGCTCACGGCCCCATCAAACGCCTGATAACACGCCCATCTCAGCGCCAATCACGTCTTGGTGACACTTGTTGCATAATAGGCACAGGCCGAACCTTGACCCCGAGTCGCCATCCCGTTCGTCCTGCCAACCGGAAGGTCGTTGGTCCGCACAGCGGACCCGATGGGCCCGTAGGGTACGCTGTGCGGACCGATCGCCTTGTTCCGTGCCACGCCCGCCGGGCACCTGGTTGACCGGTCAGGTCCTTGCAGAGGACCGGTAATCGTCGTGCATCGATCCTTCAAGAGTCATCGGTATGTTGAATTGCGCCGCCATCGATCTCGCACCTGACCTCGCGGGCCAGGTCCGTCCCATCATTGCGGCCCACCGTGACCGGCCCGGCGCCATGCTGCCCATCCTGCATGAGATTCAGCGGCACCTGGGCTGGGTCCCGGGCGCGGCGGTGCCACTGATCGCGGACGCGCTCAATTGCTCCCGGGCCGAGGTCCAGGGAGTACTCGATTTCTATCACGACTTCAGCCACGTCACGCCTGGTCGGCATGTGCTACAGCTCTGCCGCGCCGAGTCCTGCCAGGCGATGAGTCATCTGGCGCTGGAGGCTCACGCCCGTGCCGCCCTACTAGCGCGGACGGTACCCCAACACTGGAGCCGGTCTACTGCTTGGGCAACTGCGCCTGCTCACCCGCCGTTCGGGTCGGTGATGAGATACTTGGGCGCGTCGACCGGGACAGCTTTGACGCGCTGCGCGGCGTCGGGGCCGCGGCATGAGCCCTCCCCTGAGCGCGAGTCGGCCCCAGCGAGTCTATGTGCCTGGCGATTCGAGTGCACTGTCGGTGGGCGTGCAACTGGTCACGCGGTCGATTGAGATTGAGATTGAAGCGCAGCGGTGCGGCCTGCCGATCGAGCTGGTGCGCAACGGGTTGCGCTAGCTCTATTGGCTGGAGCCGCTGGTGGAGATCGAAACCCCGGCCTGGCGCATGGCCTATGGCACGGTGCACGTCCAGGACGTACCCGATCTGTTCGCGGCCGGCTTCCTGAACGGCGAGGCCTATCGCCTGGGCCACGGCCTCACCGCCCTGATGCCCTCTCTGACCGGCCAGGAGCGCCTCACCTTTGACCGAGTGTGGCTGATCAACCCACTGAGCCTCGACGACTACCAGACACGCATGGCGGTTTCACCGGGCTCAGGCGGGCGATCGGACTTGAGCCCACGGGGATCGTGCAGGAGGTCACTGACTCGGGCCTGCGCAGGCACGGCGGTGCTGCCTTCTCGACCGGGATCAAGTGGGCCACGGTTCGCGATGTCCCGCTCGCGCCCAAGTGTGTCGTCTGCAATGCGGACGAGGGCGACTCCGGCACCTTCTCGGACCGGATGTTGATGGAGGGCGACCCCTATTACCTGATCGAGGGAACCACCATCGCCGCCCTGACGGTAGGGGCAACCCAGGGTTACATCTATTCCCGCTCTGAGTACCTCCACGCCGGCCTTGATCACAAATCCGCCCAAGGCCGGCCGGTCCATATGGGTTTGCGCGCGCAAGACAATATTCTACAAGAGATCGGCGACGCCTGGACTGAACAAGGTTGGTGGAATTATGATCAAGGCCCCCCACGCCTTCCGGATCATGGAGATAGCCATTGCCAGGGCGCAGGTGGCGGTGTTCCTGAGGCTGGGGCCGAACCTGCTCAGCTCCGACCGCACCTTTGAGCTGGAACGGCGCATGGGCGCCGGGGCCTACAGCTGCGGTGAAGAGACCGCCATGTTGGAGAGCCTGGAGGGCAGGCCCTGCTTAGTGTGCTTCAAGCCGCCCCTGCCGGCCATTGCCGGGCTTTTCTGTCGGCCGACCGTGATCAACAATGCCATGAGCTTCGCCTCTATCCTTCATGAAGTTGTGCGCCAACGAGTCATAGCGGCAAGTGCACCCCCTGTCGCACTGGCTCCTGCCGCGGGATTGAGGTCATCGCCGCATCATTGCCGGCCAGGCGCGCGCCGCGCACCTCGTCCTGCTCGAGTCCCTGTGCAATACGGTGCTCAATCGCTCACTCTGTGCCCTGAGTGGCATGACCCCCTATCCTAGGCAATCGGCATTGCAGCATTTTCCATAGGAATTTGAAAGAGGTACGTTAGTACGGGAAGATGGAGTGTCAGCTGTTGGACGCATACTTCCGTACTAACGTGCCTCCGTACTAGCAGTCTATCAGACTTCGATGCCCCGTCGGGGCGGCGGGTCCAGTACACTGTCGGGATCAACCTCGATGGCCACC
>JADNEJ010000401.1 GCA_016292295.1 Candidatus Thiodictyon intracellulare | reverse complement strand
GGGGCTGCTCGGCGTCCACCGGCAGATGCTGGGTACGGCTGTGCCCCGGGGTCCCCGAGTGCCGACCGGGCGGTGCGCCGGTGAGCGTGCACCGCGAGGCGAGCCCTGGCGGCGCGGCCGTGGTGCCGCCGCCAGGGACGGCTCATCGGCGCCGCCGGGGGTGTCCGCCGCATCCGCTACGTCTCCTGACACCGCGGGGACCTCGGCCTCGCCAGCAGGTGCTTCCTGACCGTCATTCCCCTCCCACAGCAACCGCGTGCTCGGTGGCCGCGAATTGCCGCGAACTGTTGGAGGGGGTCTGCCCAAGATGCTGACGCGCCGCCTTCAGATCCGCCAGCGCCTTGCCCAACAACGCCCTCGCTTGCGCGAGCGTGAGCGTCTCCAAATAGGCGTCGTCGAATTATCTGAGGTCTTGATCGCTCAGGTGCATGGTAGTGGCGTAGCGGCGCTTGCCCGCTCTCGCTGAGGAGGTTGTGCCATATTCTGGCGCGGCCGTCGAGCTGTGTCGCGTAGGCTTATGCTCGTCCACGAGGGCTAAGAACAGGGAGAGGCTAAACGGCTATTTTCGGTGAGAAACCCGGCTGCCGGGGTTGGCTCAGAATCGGGAAGTTGTAGTCAAATCACTGAATAAATAGCCATTTGTGTTTGCTACATAATGCTGGGCATCCGCGGTCCGGCGTAGCGCATGACCTCGCGTATTCGGTCACGCATGGACTGGCTGTAGCAATGGACGGTGCAGCGGTTGCAGACCGGGGCCTTGATCATAATTCCGCCCACCTTGTTCAATCCAGGCGTCGCCGCTCTTTTGTAAAACATCGTCTTGCGCGCGAAAACTCACATGGACAGGCCGGCCTTGGGCGGATTTGTGATCAAGGCCGCAGACCGGCTTGGCCTCCTGGAATGGGCAGTGGTCCAGGCGCCGATGAGCATAGTCCCGCAGCCGGGTGCAGGTATCGCACAGGCCGACCCCGCCGCCGTGCAGGTCGCGGCAGTAGATGTTGAGCATGGCATCAATGGTGCGCTGCTCCGCGGGCGATTCGGGGTCCAGGTTGGGCGGTTGGCATCGACCGGTGTCCGCGCTACTTGATCCAGTCGATCAGATTCATCAGCGGGTCCTCCCCGCTCTCAGGCCCGATGACCCGCCCGCGTACACAGCGCCCGGCGTTCGCCACGGACTCAGGGTCGCCCGTCAACAGCGGGTGCCACTTGGGCAGCCGCCTGCCCTCGCGCAGGCGCCGGTAGGCGCAGGTCTCGGGCAGCCAGTTCGGCACCTCCAGCGCGGCCGGGACGAGCGACACGCAGTCCGCTACTTGGTTGGCGCGGTTTTCATAGTCCCGGCAGCGGCAGGTCGCGGTGTCGAGCAGGACGCAGGCGATGCGCGAGTAGATGATGTCTCCAGTGTCCTCATCCTCGAATTTCTCCAGACAGCACTTGCCGCAGCCGTCGCACAGTGATTCCCACTGCGCCTTGGTCATTGCGTTCAGGGGCGTAGTCTCCCAAAAGGGGGCATCTTGGCTCATCGGTCGCGGTCTCGCTGCTGGTCTGCCTCACATCTTGCCCGACTCCGGACCGGAATTGAACAGCGACTCGAACGCGCGCCCGCCGTGGCGCCTCGGCCCCACCAATCTTCCCCCTTGTCCCCCCGCGGGTCCAGGGTCACAATCCCCGGCCATACCGCTCCCCGGCCTTGATCACAAATCCGCCGAAAGCCGGCTGACCCATGTGGGTTTACGCGCGCAAGACAATGTTCTGAAATTGAGAAACGACGCCGTGGCTGAACAAGGTGGGCGGAATTATGATCAAGGCCCCGCCCCCCAGTCTGAGCGCGCCTACCCACCTGGCCCGGGCGCCGGGGCGGCTTTGCCATTCATCGCGCGTCCCTGTGAGCGGCGGCCGGCCCGCCGTTCGCCGCAGTGCGCGCCTGCCGAGGGAACTATGCTCGAACCGACCGACCAGGAAATGCTGGTCCCCTATCCGGACACCGCCATGGACAGCCTGCGAGTCCCGCCCCACAACATCCACGCCGAGCAGTCGCTGCTCGGCGGCCTCATGCTGGACAACAGCACCTGGGACCGCATCGCCGACATGGTGATCGAACGCGACCTGTACCGGCGCGAGCACCGCCTGATCTTCCGTGCCGTCACTAAGCTCGCCGGAGACGATCAGCCCTTCGACGTGGTGACCCTGGCCGAGACTCTGGAGCGCACCGAGCAACTGGACACGGCCGGCGGCCTGTCCTATCTCGGGACCCTGGTTAACGAGACGCCGAGCGCGGCCAATATCAAGGCCTATGCCAAGATCGTGCGCGAGACCTCGGTCCTACGCCAGATGATCGCAGCCGGCACGGACATCGCCGACAGCGGCTACAACCCGGCCGGCCGCGACGCGAGTGAACTGCTGGACGCGGCCGAGCGGCGGGTGTTCGAGATCGCCGAGCAGGAGACCCGCGGCGGCGGCGCCGGCTTCCAGCCCATCAAGGTGCTGCTGACCCGGGCGGTGGAGCGTATCGATGACCTCTACCGGCGCGACGAGCCCATCACCGGCCTGGCCACCGGCTTCACTGACTTCGACATGATGACCTCCGGGCTCCAGCCCTCGGAGCTGATCATCGTGGCCGGTCGGCCGTCGATGGGCAAGTGCGTGGAGGCGGGTACCGAGGTGCTGCTGGACGACGGCAGCGTCGAGACTATCGAGACCATCGAAACCATCGTCGGGCGTCGGCGGGCGCGCCTGCTGACTCTGGGGGACGACTGGCGCCTGCACCCGGTAGCGCCGACTGACTTTGTGGACGATGGCGTAAAACCGGTGTTCCGCGTGACGACCCGCCTGGGGCGCGAGATCGAGACCACCGCCAGCCACCCCTATCTGACCGCGACCGGCTGGCGTCCGCTGGCCGAGCTCGCGGTCGGGGAACCGGTGGCCGTGCCCCGGCGTCTGCCGGTCTTCGGCGACTCACCGTTGCGCGACTGCGAGGTCCGGCTGCTCGGCTACCTGATCGGTGACGGGTGCCTGACCGCCGCCGCGCCCAAGCTCACCAACTCAGACCCACGCATCCAGACCGATTTCGTCGCGGCCGTCGCGGCTTTCGGCGGGGTGCGCGCGGTCATCAGGGAGCACCGCAACCGCACCACGGACTGTTGCGTCGGCGCGGATCGGGAGCGGATCGGTGAAGGGCGCAACCGCTTCGGCCAGGCGCTCAAAGATGCGCTGGCGCGGCTAGGCTGGTCGCAGCGGGAACTGGCCCTCGCGCTAGACGCCAGTCCAGCCAGTGTCTGCAATTGGACGAAGAGGCGCGCCATGCCCGGCGCGGCACTGTTCGACAGCCTCAACCGGCTATTTACCGCGGAGTTGGCGCAGTGGCTGCCGGACGGGCGCGAGGGCGCCTTCAAGAACGCTCAAAACGCGCTGACCCGCTGGCTCGACGGGCTGGGGCTCTGGGGCAAGGGTGCCCATGGCAAGTTCGTTCCGGCCCCGGTTTTCCGACTGCCCAAGGAGCAGTTGGCGTTGTTCCTCAATCGGCTGTTTGCCACCGACGGTTGGGCCACGGTGCTCGCGACCGGCCAGTCGCAACTCGGTTATGCCACGGTCAGCGAGCGGCTCGGGCGGCAGGTCCAGCACCTGTTGCTGCGCTTTGGGGTCATTGCCAAGCGTCGCCGGCGACAGATGAAGGGGCCCAATGGCCCGGCGGTCGCCTGGCAACTGGACATCACCGACCTCGTTTCCATCCAGACCTTCCTAACCGAGATCGGCATTTTTTCCAAGGAGGCGGCCCTGGAGCGCGTCGCTCGGGCACTGGCAGAGCGACGGGTGCAGACCAATCGGGATCTCATTCCCGCCGCCTTCTGGGATGACCTGGCGGTCGCCAAGGGCGACGAGCCCTGGAGCCGCCTCTCCGAACGTGCTGGCATCTTAGGGGCGAGCAACATCCATGTCGGCCGTCGCACCTTGACCCGCCCGCGTCTGGCGCAACTGGCCGACGCCTTGGGCGACCGCCGGCTGCAGGCCCTGGCCGCGAGCGATCTGTATTGGGATGAAATCGTCGCCATCGAAGCCGTGGGTCCGCGTCATGTCTACGACCTAACCATCCCGGAGACTCATAACTTCATCGCCAACGATATCTGCGTCCACAATACGAGCTTCGCGATGAACCTGGCCGAGCACGCCGCGATCCAGGGCGGCAAGCCGGTGGCGGTGTTCAGCATGGAGATGCCGGGGGATGCACTGGCGATGCGCATGATGGCCTCGCTCGGGCGCATCGACTCGCACCGGGTGCGCACCGGCAAGCTGGAGGATGATGAATGGCCGCGCCTGACCTCCGCCGTCAACATCCTGGCAGCGGCCTCACTCTTCATCGACGACACCCCGGCCCTCTCGCCCACTGAACTGCGCGCCCGCGCGCGGCGGCTCAAGCGTGAGCACGGGGACCTGGGGCTCGTGGTGATCGATTATCTCCAGCTCATGCAGGTCCCGGGGTCGAACGAGAACCGCACCACCGAGATCTCCGCCATCTCGCGCTCGCTCAAGGCCCTGGCCAAGGAACTGGCGGTGCCAGTGATCGCCCTGTCCCAGCTCAATCGCAGTCTCGAGCAACGGCCGAACAAGAGGCCCGTGATGTCGGACCTGCGTGAATCCGGGGCAATTGAACAAGACGCTGATTTAATTGTATTTATTTACCGCGATGAAGTCTACAACAACGAGAGCAAGGACAAAGGCGTGGCCGAGATCATCATCGGCAAGCAGCGCAATGGCCCCATCGGGACCCTGCGGCTCGCCTTCCTCGGTAAGTACACTAAGTTCGAGAACTACACCGATAACTATTACGGTGAAGAGATGCGCTGACCTTAAGGGCCGACATCCCCTTCTTCTCGTAACACCGCTGCGCGGTGTTACGCCCGTGTCAGGCGCTCTGCGCTGCAACTCTTGGCGCCGCCAGCGTATCCGGGTAACCGTTTAGTCCCGCCTGGTTGCCAAGTAGCCGTAGCGGGTCGCCCCGATCAGATGGCTGGTGAGGGCA
>JADNEJ010000071.1 GCA_016292295.1 Candidatus Thiodictyon intracellulare | reverse complement strand
TGGTGGCGCTGGCCTGCGAAGACCCGTGCGAGAGTGGGCGAGCCATCACCCATTGTCTTCCGCCTTATGCGCCCAATTTCAATCTTATTGAGCGACTATGGAAATTCTTTAAGAAAAAAGTTGTGTATAACAAGTATTACGAATCATTTGACGGGTGTCGCAAAGCCTGCGCAGACTTCTTCAGCAACTCGAGTGAGTACAAGGGCGACTTGCGCTCCTTGTTGACGGAGAACTTTGAAATAACCGGTCGGTGAAGAAACAGAAAATTTGGCATTAGCTGAGTACATTTCACGCCTAAACACTGTTCATGCCCCACCAGGTCATGACGCCAGTACTGGTGGTGAAGTCGCTGGCAACGACGGTATGGCCCCAGACCGTCGGCACCGCATTGCTGATCTTGCTAACCACACTGTTGTCGGCCACATACTGGGTCCGGAACAGGTTGGCGTCCGCTACCCAGGTCAGGTCCCGGTCCTGGTCGTAGACCAGATTCGCACCACTCGCCGTGTAGTTCACCAGCGCTGCTTGCGCGGCACCGCCGCCCAACAGCAGCGCCCCCGCCAGCAGCCCCGCACCCGTCATTTTAATCTTCATCGCTCCCTCTCGACCTATTGGTAGAATATAAGGATTCGGCAACGCGGAGCCCAGTGGTTTCCTTGCGGCGCGGGCGACGACTGCTGCCGACCCCGATTTTACCTTAGTGAGAAGGTGGAAACGACAAGAAACTCGATCCGACAGGCAGCAGAAGCCCGGCGCGCAGGACGCGCGGCGGTTCCATCATCTTTACCGTTGGTAGCGCCGGGCCTTGGCCGGTCGGTGGGATTAGTCCACCGCCCGCCCTTGGGCGAAATAGCGGGCCAGGAAGTGGTCGAAGTCTAGATCGTCGGCGGCCTCGATCTCCTGGCGGCGGCGGATGGACTCCGCGGCGAGGTCGGCGAACAGGGTCTCGCGCTCAGGGCTCAGGGGGCGCGCAGCGAGTTCCTCCCGGTGGGCCAGCGAGAGGCGCCAGGCAAAGTCGGCGAAGCCAAGGCCCTCGGCGCGCATCGCGGCCAGCATCCGGGCCGATGGGGTCAAGTCCGGGTCCCGCACCTTCGCCTGCTGCAAGGCTAGACTGCGCGTGCGCGGACCCGCGCACGCGCAGTCCAGCAACGCGGCGATGGGTCCCATGGCGTCGAGCAAATCTCGGGCCCAGCGGCGCAGTTCGATCGCCGTGCCGTCGCGATTCAGCATGAGCCCCGGCTCGCGCCCGCGCTGCGCGGCGAGGACCTGGTTGTCGTCGATCGCCTGCCGCTCGGCCGCGGCGATGCGGGGGCTATCGCTGAGCAGGCAATAGAGCATCAGAGTCTCCAGGACCAGGAGTTGTTCCAGCCCCACCCCGATGGGCTCGAAGGCGTTTACGTCGAGCGAGCGCAGTTCCACATAGCGGATACCGCGACGGCGCAGGGCCAGCGTCGGCTTCTCGAGCCAGTCGATGATCTGCTTGGGTCTGACCGTGCTGTAGTATTCGTTCTCGATCTGCAGGATAGCGGCGCTCAACTGCTCGTAGCGGTCGCCGACTTTCACCCCAATTTTCTCGTATTGAGCACAGGGTGTCTCGATCGCCCAAGTAAGGCTGCGGATATAGGCGTCCAGGCTATCGTAATTGGCCTTGATACCGGTGCACTGCTCCTGCTGATTCTGGTAGCCGATGTCGCCCATGCGCAGTGAGGTGGCATAGGGGTAGTACAGGGTCGTGGCGTCGAAAGAGAGCAGGTCGGTCTCGCGCCCCTGCACGAAGGTGCGGCACACCGCCGGGGAGGCGCCGAAGAGATAGGGCACCAGCCAGCCGACCCGCTGGAGGTTGCGGACCATGCCCATATAGGCCTCGGAGCGGAACCCATCGAGTGGTCCCGCGTCCCTCTCCTGGGCTTGGCAGAGCCGCCAGAAGTCGTCACCGAAGGAGAAGTTGAAGTGCACCCCGGCGATCGCCTGCATGGTGCGCCCATAGCGGTTGCCCAGGCCGCGGCGATAGACCGTCTTCATGGTCGCGGCGTTGGAGGTCCCATAGCGGGCCATCGGGATGCCGCGCGCCCCTTCGAGTATGCACGGCATACTGGTGGCCCACAGGCACTCGTCACCCAGGTGGCGATAGACGAACCGGTGGATATCGGCGAGAAAGTCCAGCACCGCGGCAGGCTCCCCCAGGGCTGGCGTGATCAGTTCGATCAGGGCCTCGGAGAAATCGGTAGTGATGTGCGGATGGGTCAGGGGGGAGCCGAGCCCCGGCGGGTGGAGCGTCGCCGCAATGCGCCCCGCCGGGGTCACGCGCAGGGACTCCTTCTCCAGCCCGATGCGGTTGCCTCGCAGCGCCTGCGCCAAGGTCTTGGATGAAACGTCACGCCCGAGGGTGTGCAGGCGTTGGATGAGGGAATTTGAGCTTGAGTGCACGATGCGTTCCTTGGCGCTCGCGGCGCACAGCGCCTAACATAGGCGTGGCACCGCGAAGCGGTGTCACGAGAAAATTACAAAACTGAATTTTGGCCCAGCGGGCCAAAATTCAGTTACGCATAGCGGCCTTGGGTCGGTTGGCGCTCTCCAGTTGGATGCCGTCGGCCAGTACCCGCGCCGCCTCTTCCACCTGGATGCGGGAGATGGTGTTGCGCTGGGCGTCGAGGGCGTCCTCATCCACCTGGTCAGCCTCCTCCGCCACCGGGGTGATGCCGCGGGCGCGCAGGAAGCGGTCTTTTTCGTCCTCGAACAGGGTCCGCCGGTACTTGTCCTCGGCGCGCCGGTCGGACTCGCGCAGCGACACCCGCGTCTCCTCCTTGATCTCATGCAACACCTGATTGCGCCGCGCGAGCATCTTGAAGCCCACATCCTGACCGATCCGCTCGGTCGACTGCCGGGTGAGCGCCGCCGCATCGGGGACCTGGGCGTGGCGATAGTCGGCCGGATCGATACGCGCCCACGGCAGCGGATTGTGCAGCGAGCGCTCGCCATGTTCGCCGGAATCGTCGCCCTCCGGGAAGTGCACGTCGGGCTCCACTCCCTTTAACTGGGTGCTGCCGCCGCTCACCCGGAAAAATTCTGCCATGGTCAGGCGCAGGCGGCCCAAATTAGTTTGATCTCCAGGTACATAGCGGTTGAGATCCACCAGGGTCTGCACCGTGCCCTTACCGAAAGTCGGCTCCCCGATCACCAGACCCCGGCCGTAGTCCTGGATGGCGCCGGCGAAGATCTCAGAGGCAGAGGCGCTGTCGCGGTCCACCAGGACCGCCAAGGGCCCCGAGTAGGCCACGCCAGGATCGGTGTCGCGCTCCACCTCGACCTTCCCGGATGCGTCTTTGACCTGGACCACTGGCCCCGCGTCGATGAAGAGTCCGGTCAGCGACGTGGCCTCCGCCAGCGCGCCACCGCCATTGCCGCGCAGGTCGATGACGATCCCGTCGACCCCCTGCCCCACCAGTTTGTTAAGGATTTTCCGCACGTCACGGGTGGTGCTCTTGAAATCGCGCTTGCCATGGCCCTCGGCCTCGAAATCCCGATAGAAGGCCGGCAGTTCAATGACCCCGATCTTGAGCCCGGGGGCATTGGGCAGGTGGTCGATCACGGAGTCCTTGGCGGCCTGATCTTCGAGCTTGATCTCGTTACGCACCAGGGACACTTCGCGGGTGCCACCCTTGTGACCGCTGGCCTGGGACACGAGTTGTAGGCGCACCACGGACCCCTTGGCACCGCGGATCTTGTCCACGACGTCCTGGAGGCGCCAGCCGACCACGTCCTCGATCTTCCCGTCCAGGCCCTGAGCGACACCGATGATCCGATCACCCGCCGCGACCTGACCGGAGTCGCGTGCCGGCCCGCCGGGGATCGTCTTCTGGATGACCGTGTACTCGTTGTCGGAACGCAGGACCGCGCCGATGCCCTCCAGGGACAGCTTCATGCCGATGTCGAAGTTCTCCGACGTGGCCGGAGACATGTAGCTGGTATGGGGCTCCAGGGTCTCCGTATAGGCACTCATGAAGGTCTGGAAGACATCATCGCCGGTGAACTGCTGGATGCGCCGCGCCAAGCTGTCGTAGCGCTGGCGCAAGCGCTCGCGGATGTCCTCGTCGCTCTTGCCGGCGATGCGCAGGCTCAAGAAATCGTTCTTGACCCGCTGGCACCAGATCTCATCGAGTTCCGCGTCGGTCTTGGCCCAGGGCGCCTTGGCGCGGTCGAATTGGTAGGACTCATCGACGGTAAAATCAAAGGGCCCGGCAACCACTGTCAGGGCATAGGCAACGCGCTCGTCGACCCGCATGCGGTAGACGCGGAAGATGTCGAAGGCACTGTCGAGTTCCCCGCGCCGCAGGTTGTCGTTGAGTCGGCGGGAACCGCCCTCGAAACGATCCACGTCCCGTGCCAAGAAGAAGGAGCGGCCGGGGTCCAGTGCCTCCAGATAATTGTCCAGCACCGAACGGGCAAAGGCCTCGTCGAACGTCATCTTACGATAGTGGTAACGCTCCAGGACCTTGTTGATGACGATGGCGGTCTTCGCCTGTGTCTGGCTGGGGAACAGTTCGGACAGCGATACCTGGTGCGGCGCGGCGCCGACCGCCCAAGCGCTGAATAAGAGTACCGCGGCGGTCAGGAACATGGGTAGGCGGAGTCTCATGTAGATGCTCGATTACGAAGACTAAAACGGGCCCGTCGCCAAGGGACAACGAGCACTCCAGAGGGTTGCCGGAGGGGCCGCCGGGGCTCTGGTGCCGACCGGCAAGGTACCGACCAGCCGGCAAGGTACCGACCGACCGGCTCCCGACGCAGCCGCCGGGCGGTGCGTCCCACATAAGCAGGGTAGAGGTTGGGCAAGATGATTTCAACGACTTAAGTCATCTTTTCGGCTGAAAAGATCGGTCCGCCGACTCACCAGCCGATCAATAAACAGGAGATCGTCCAGATGGTCCAGTTCGTGCTGGAAGGCGCGCGACTTAAAATCCTCCATCTCTAGCAGCCTGTCGGACTTAGCGACCGGCGCCACCGCCTGAGGCCCTTGGACGAG
>JADNEJ010000475.1 GCA_016292295.1 Candidatus Thiodictyon intracellulare | reverse complement strand
GCCGACCAGCCGCCCGCCAGCGACACGACCGCCTTGATACGGTCGGCCTCGCGCTAGTCGCGCGTACGCCGGTGGGCGGCACGTAGCTCGGCGAGTTGTTCGGTGGAGATAGTATAGTCAAGTATAGGGACGATAATATATCGACGTCGGCCGGTTACGCTAGAGTCTTGAGCGATAATCTCAGATGAGACTTGTATAACTGCTTTCATTTTTTAAACCACGTCACGCAGGCGCCGCAAGGCTGGGGTCACGCAATGCCATGAATGTCGCTCCGGACGCGGTTTAAAAAATGAAAGTACTAGATCGTCTTGAGGAATGGCTCATCGTCCTGCTCATGGGCGGGGCGACGGCGATCGTGTTTGTCGCGGTAATTCACCGTTATGCCTCCGGCTTGAGCATTCCCGTGGTGCAGGACTGGCTCTTGTCGCTCAACTTCGGTTGGACGCAGGAGCTGTGCATCTTCATGTTCGTCTGGATGGCTAAGTTCGGCGCGGCCTATGAGGTGCGGACCGGCATCCATGTCGGGGTGGACGTAATGGTCAACCCCCTGGCGGACAAGAACCGCGCCCGGGTGATCCTCTTCGGCCTGCTCTCGAGCGCGCTCTTTACCGGCATCGTCGCCACCCTCGGCGCCAGCTTCGTCTGGGAAAACGGTGCTCATCACGCCGTGTTCGCACTCTTCGGTCTGGCCCCGGGCGAACTGCCGGAAGGTCCGGCGACCACTGACCTGGAATGGCCGACCTGGGCCGTCTATCTCGCGGTTCCTCTGGGCTCAGGCCTGATGTGTTTTCGCTTCCTGCAAGTGGCTTATGCCTTTTTCCTGACCGGGGCCTTGCCGCAGCACGACCAAGGTCATGTCGAGGGTCTGACTGAAAAGCCGATGCCGGCCGATGTCAATATCTACGACATGGACGACAACCTGCGCTTTCGCGACCTGACTCACGAGCAGTTGGGCGAGGCCGCCGATCAGGACGCGGTGCAGCGCAAGGACGGTCGGTCATGAGCGCTGCCATCATTTTTCGGGCTGCTGCTGGCCCTCATGCTGACCGGGATGCCGATCTCCATCGCACTCGGCCTCACAGTGATGACCTTACTTTTTACCATGACGTAGGTACCGCTCGAGGCGGTAGCGCTGAAGTTTTTCACCGATATCGAGAAGTTTGAGATCATGGCGATCCCTTGCTTCATCCTGGCCGACAATTTTCTCACGCGCGGTGTGGTTACGAGACGCATGATCGCTTTTGCCTCGGCGTTGGTCGGGCATTGGTACGGTGGGCTCGGCCTGGCCGTTGTGGCGGCCTGTGCGCTCTTCGCGGCGGTCTCGGGCTCCAACCACGCCACGGTGGTGGCCATCGCCTCTATCCTGTTGCCGGCGATGATCAAGGCCGGTTTCCAAAATAAGTTCGGGGCCGGTATCGTCACCACCTCTGGGGCCCTGGGGATCCTGATTCCGCCCTCCATACGTCATGGTGACGTATTCGGTGGCGACCAATACCTTGGTCGGTGCTATGTTCATGGCCTGCGTCGTCCCCGGTATCAAGCTAGCGTGTGTGCTGGGGGGCGCCACCTGGTGGCGGGCGCGCAAGTTCAATTATCCGCGTCAGCCCAAGGCCAGTCTCGCCGAGCGCCTGCGGACCTTTCGTGATTCGCTGTGGGGCCTGCTGCTGATCGTCATCGTGATGGGCGGCATCTATACCGGGCTCTTCACCCCGACCGAGGTCGCGGCCATGAACGCGGTCTATGCCTTCATCATCGCGGTGTTCGTATATAAGGATATGCGCTTGAAGGACGTCCAGCGGGTGCTGCTGAACTCGGCGAAGGCCTTGATTACAAATCCGCCAAAAGCCGGCCGGCCCATATAGGTTTGCGCGCGCAAGACCATGTTCTGCAAGGAAGCGGCGACGCCGGGACTGAACAAGATAGGCGGAATTATGATCAAGGCCCTCGGCGAACATGAGTGCCATGCTGCTCTATATCATCACCAACGCCGTCATGTTCTCCTTCATCCTGACCAACGAGAACATCCCGCAGTCGCTCGCCGACTGGATGCTGGCCCAGGGGCTGGGGCCAATCGCCTTCCTGCTGGCGGCCGGCAACTTCATGGAGCCCACCTCGATCGTCGTCATCTTCGCGCCCATCTTGTTTCCGGTGGCCGAGCTGACCGTCATGGTCTGGCCCTGGCTGCTGGCGATGCTGGGCTTTCTGATGGTCGTCATCTACTGGCCGGGCCTGTCCATCTGGTTCCCGCACTGGCTGGGGATGATGTAGCTACCGCATCCTGAATCAATCGACTGAAGGCCCCACCCATGCCGTCCGACCCACTCTCGCACCTGCTCTCGACCCTGGACTTTGCCTGGCGGCACGAGTCGCCCGGCGGGCCCGCGCTCACCGACATCCAGTGGCGCGCGGATGCCTGCGGTCCCGGCTCGATCCTCTTCTTTCAGCGCTTCGATGATGGACGCAGCGACGCCGAGGTCTTCGAGCGCTATCTGGCGACCAGCCCCTTCGCGGTCCTGGTCACCAACCGCATGCTCGACTGCTTCGACCGTTTACCCTTCAAGGGCATCTATGTCACCCGGCAGGATGCCTGGCCCCAGGTCGTGGGGCGGTTCTGCGACCTCGTCCACCCTTTGAAGACCGCCGGCCTGCACTTCATCGGCGTTACCGGGACCAACGGCAAGACCACGACAGTGAAGTACCTGGAGTCGATTCTGGCCGCTAATGGGCAGCGGGTGCTCAGTGTCGGCACACTGGGGGTCTCGCTCGACGGGCAGCAACTCGCGACGACCGGCTTCACCTCGCCGCCCCAGATCGAGTTGCGCCGCCTGCTGTTCGCGCAGCAAGACCACTGCGACTGTGTGGCGATGGAGGTCAGCAGTCACGCGCTCGACCAGGGGCGCGCCTTTGGCCTGCCCTTGATGAACGCGGGCTGGACCAACTTCACCAAGGACCACCTGGACTATCACGGCGACGAGTCCGCCTACTTTGCCGCCAAGGCGCGCATCCTAGACCTGATCCAGGACGGTGGCCGGCTTTACTGCACCAGCCAGGACCTGGCCGGGCGGCTCGCGGCCCTGGGGGAGTCAAGGGTGCCGGTCCAGACCCTGGATGCCGCACCGCTTGGGCCTGAGGCGATCGGCGCCAAACCCTTCCTCGCCCTGGAATACAATCGCTTGAACTATGCCCTGGCGACTGCCCTGGCGGACGTGGTGCTGGGCCCCGGGCCGCGCGAGGACTGGCGGCATCTCGCGGCGGTCGCGGGGCGCTTCGAGTGCCGCACCTGCGGTACCCGGACCATCGTCATCGACTTCGCGCACACCCCGGACGCGCTGGAGACGATTCTCACCGCGATCCGCGTCGGCTTTCCCACCTGTCGGGTACTGACTCTGTTCGGCTGCGGCGGCGATCGCGACCGCGCCAAGCGCCCCTTGATGGGTGCCGCGGTGGCGCGCCACTGCGATCATGCCATCGTCACCTCGGACAACCCGCGCCACGAGGACCCCAAGCGGATCATCGACGATATCCTTGCCGGGATGCCGCGGGAGGGTCGGGAGCTGGTGGTGGATCGCCCGGCGGCCGTCGCGCGACTCTTCGACCTGCTGGCGCAGCGACCCCCGGAGGAACCCTGGGTGGCCCTGATAGCCGGCAAGGGCCATGAGCGCTATATCGACCACAATGACCGCAAGACCTATTACAGCGACCAGGATGAGGTGGAGCGCAATCTGCGGCGGCTGGGGTGGGCCTGAGGCCCAAACCTAAGAAAGTGCTCTCACGGAGACACGGAGACACAAAGAAAGTAATGACGTGACGTCGGTTGTACTCAGTTCCCGTCGGCCTGCTGCTCGGCATTGCGCTCGCGCTCCTGTCTCCCGCGGGCGCGCCCTATGTCGCCTGGTTGGGTCAGATCTTCGTCTCGGTGCTGAAACTCCTGATCCTGCCCCTGATCCTGGTCTCCATCTATGCCTCGCTGGCCGGGAGCACGGACCTGCGGCAAATCGACGGACGGCCACCTATTAGCTGTTGACGACCTCCGTGGCCGCGACCCTGGGTACCACGTTTGCCTTGCTGTTTTCCCACAACCTGCCGGTAGGCCTGCTCGGCCTTGATCATAACTCCGCCCACCTTGCTCAGTCACAGCGTCGTTTATCATTTTCAGAACATTATCTTACGCGCGCAAACCCACATGGACCGACCAGCCTTGGGCGGATTTTTGATCAAGGCCGGCCTGCTCGATCTGCCGCCGGTATCGCCCACCGCGGCCGCGATCAGCGGCTGGTGGCGAACTTCATCCAGAGCAACATCTTCGTCTCACTGTCGTTCAGCAACGTGCTGCACATCGTCTTTATCGCGGTGATTGCGGCCCTGGCGTCCAGGCGTATCGCCGCCGCTCACCGCATCACCCTGCTCGGCGGCGCCCATGCCCTGAACGCACTCCTGATGCAGACCCTGGGCGGTGTGCTGCTCTTCGCGCCGGTGGGCGTGAGGGTACTGGTCTATGCGGGCCTGGCGGGGATGGACTGGGCGGGGGTCTTTCAACTGCGCGCCTTCGTGTGGGCGGTGGGGCTGGTGGCCCTATTGCATTCGGTCGTGATCCTGCCCGGTCTCTACCGCGTGCGCGCCCGGCGCTCACCGTGGGTCTTCGCCTCCGCTTGCCGGGTGTCGCTCTTGACCGCCCTCCTCTTCACCGCCTCCAGTACCTCGACACTACCAGTCTCCATGCGCGCCCTGGAGGTCTTCGGTGTTAGTGAGCGGGTCGTCAGTTTCAGCCTGTCGCTGGGCGCCAACCTCAACATGGACGGCTCCTGCCTCTACCAATCCATACTCCTCATGACTAGCAGCCTATCGGACTTAGCGACAGGCGCTACCGCCTGAGGCCCTTGGGCAGGCGATGGCGCCTGTCGCTAAGTCCGACCCCCTTCGCCCTCGTCGATCTTGCCGAAATTGCGCCGGACCGAATCCTCGCTGACCACCTCGCTCACCCCCAATAACGCGGGATTGATGGTGTCGCCCCGCAAGGCGCTGATGTGGGCGTAG
>JADNEJ010000094.1 GCA_016292295.1 Candidatus Thiodictyon intracellulare | reverse complement strand
ACCGAGGCGATGCAGCAGTGCGGTCATCCCGCTGGCGGTGTAGGTGACGCCAAATGCCTCAGCGACCCACGCGGCGACATCTTTGGCCATCAGGTACAGGTGTGCTTGAACAGGCACATTCAGGACCACCTGATCAGTGTCGGTGAGCACGCAGTCGCTCCCCTGGTAGACCATTTGCAACAAACCGAGTAGACAGCCCTGCTGATATGACCGGCACCGACTCGTCAGACCCAGAGGTTGCCGGTCACAGCTCACCCTTCTCGCGGGGCATGGTCGGACTGGACCGGCGGGGCTCTACCACTCTACCGCGGTAACCCGTACGCGGGAAAAGCATAACTCATTCCATCCTTACCACTCATCAATTTCTAAAGATCTCTCACGAAGACACAGAGACACGGAGAATTCTCTTCTGCGTATCTCTGTGTCTCCGTGAGAGGCCTTCCTGGGTCAAGACCTGGTAAGGATCGCCCGGGCTAGCAGCCTGTCTGACTTCGGGGCCCCGACGGGGCCCCGAAGTCAGACAGGCTGCTAGCGTAAAAACGTCTCTTTTTTGCAACAAAAGCCTATGTAAGGTCCTCAGGCGGTGGCGCTGGTCGTTAAGTCCGACAGGCTGCTAGGTCCCAGCGATGAGCTGGGCGAGCTGATCCTCGGTCATGACCGGCACCCCAAGCGCTTGTGCCTTCGCGAGCTTCGACCCGGCCGCGACCCCCGCCAATAGAAAATCCGTGCTTTCGGAGACGCTGCCCGTAACCTTGGCTCCCAGCGACTCCAACTGCGCGTTGAACGCGTCGCGCGGGCGGCTCAGGGTGCCGCTGATGACGAAGGTCTTGCCGGCCAGCGGCTGCACCTGCACCGCGGTGGGTGATCCGGCGGACGCCGCCGCGGACGGCCAGCGGATGCCGGCCGCGATCAGACGCTCAATCGCACCGCGGTTATGGGCTTGGGCAAAGAATCCGACCAGATGCGCGGTAACCACCGGCCCCACTCCCTCCACCAGGCCGGTGCCGGCTCCAACCAGGTTCGTGGGCAGGGCCCCGCGCAGCCGCTCTAGGGTCCCGCAGGCCGCGCCCAGGGCCACGGCGGCGGCACGACTGAGCCCGCGGATCTGCTGGGCCAGCAGCCATTCACCCAGGTCGGGTGTCGACTGCGCGTCCGCCTGCCCGGCCAGCCAGGCAGCGACGGCCTGCGCCGCCGCGGGTCCGACCCCGCGCACCCCGCGCGTGTGCAAGAAGTCCTGCTCGCGCGCCGCCATCAGCGTCGCCAGTGAGTCGAAGTGCGCGGCCAGGGCCGCGGCCGTCACCTCACCCACCTCGCGAATACCAAGCGCAAAGATAAAGCGAGCAAAGCTAGTCTCACGACTGCGGGCCAAGGCCGCGATGAGATTAGCTGCGGACTTCTCGCCCATCCGCTCCAGGGCGGCCAACTCCCCCTGGGTGAGTCGATAGAGGTCGGCCGGTTCCTGGACCAGCCCGCGCTCGACCAGTTGATCGATCAGCTTCTCTCCCAGGCCCTCGATGTCCATCGCCTTGCGGGAGGCGAAGTGGCGAATCGCCTCCTTGCGTTGCGCCGGGCAGTAGAGCCCGCCGCTGCAGCGGGCCACCGCCTCGCCCGCCGGGCGTATGACATCGGAGTCGCACACCGGACACTGGCTCGGCAACACCACCGCCCGGGCGTCCGCGGGCCGCCGCTCGGGCAGCACTCGCACGATCTCCGGGATCACGTCCCCGGCCCGGCGGACATAGGCCGTGTCGCCGATTCGCACGTCTTTGCGCTCTACCTCGTCCATATTGTGCAGGGTAGCGTTGGCGACCGTCACTCCGCCCACCGCGACGGGCGCGAGGCGCGCCACCGGAGTCAGGGCCCCGGTGCGGCTGACCTGGAACTCCACCGCCTCCACCACCGTCAACGCTTCCTGCGCCGGGAACTTGCGGGCGATGGCCCAGCGCGGGTGGTGAATGGTCGCTCCCAGGGCGCCATGGTCCGGGATCCGGTCGAGCTTGAAGACCACCCCGTCGATGTCGTAGCTCAGGGCCTCCCGGTGGCGACCCAGGTCGTCGAAATAGTCTCGGCAGCCCGTAAGACCGCTCACCTGACGCAGTTCCCGCGAGATCGGCACCCCCCAGGCACCGATGCGTTGCAGCATGGCGAACTGGCTCTCGCCGGGGTCCGCGCTGGTCTCGCCCCAGCCATAGCAGCAGAAGCGCAGCTGGCGGGTGGCGGTGATGCGGGGATCGAGTTGGCGCAGACTGCCGGCCGCGGCGTTGCGCGGGTTGGCAAAGGTCTTGTCATTGCGGGCCGTCGCCTCGGCATTGAGCCTCGCGAAGCCCGCATGGGGCAAGTAGACCTCGCCGCGGACCTCCAGCACCGCCGGGCAGTCATCGCCCAGCAGACGCAACGGCACCCCCTGGATGGTACGCACATTCACGGTAATGTCTTCGCCCGTAGTGCCGTCGCCGCGAGTCGCGGCCTGGACTAGGGCGCCCTGCTCAAAGCGGATACTGACCGCCAGGCCGTCGAGCTTGGGTTCGGCGGTGAAGACCAGCTCATCGGTCGCCGCAAGCCCGCCACGGATCCGGCGGTAGAACTCCGCCAGGTCGGCGTCGCTCATCGCATTGTCGAGCGACATCATCGGCAGCCGGTGCCGGACCTGGGTAAACTCGAGCCGAGGCGGCGCCCCCACCCGCCGGGTGGGGGAATCCGGGGTCACCAGGTCCGGGTAGCGCGACTCCAAGTCCGCAAGTTCACTCAACAGCCGGTCGTACTCCGCGTCCGGAAGCTCGGGATCATCAAGAACGTAATACCGGTGGTTGTGGTAGCGGATCTCCCCGCGCAGTGCCTCGGCGCGCGCCCGGGCCGCGGCCTCGGCGGCCCAGCTCGGCGACCCGGTGCCGAGACCGCCCGCGGTCACCGCCGCAGGGCCCTCACAAAGCGCGCCTCATTGGCCAGGACCGAGTTGCGCATCTCCTCCTCCTTGCGCACCGTCAGCGGACGGCGGGTCTCGTTGAGCACATCACCGCCCAGGGTGGTGGCGAGTTTCCGCGCGGTGGCGATCATCTCCTCCAGGATGGTCAGGTCCTCCGGTTTGCCGTCGAGTTGCGCGAACAGCATCATCCCGGGGGTGCTGAAGTCCTCCATGTCGTCGAACGGGAAGGTGCCCGGCTTCACCATGTTGGCCATGCTGAAGTAGACCCGGGTGCCGTCGTCGAACTCGTCCAGGCAGTGGAAGATGTCCATATCGCCCGGGCGCAGGCCGCACGACTCGGCCACCTCCAACAGGTCGGGACCCGAGAACTCGCCGTGGCGCTTGGCAACACTCAGTTGGAGCAGCAGCGGGGCCGGGACGCCCTTGTCGAATGCCGTGTCGTCGCACCCTTCCCGCGCGGCCCCCGGGGCCTGGTGTCGGTCGCCGGCATCCTCCCCGCCGGGGTCGTCCGCGCCGGGGTCATCCGCGTGAACGCGGGCGTGCCGGCCCTGGGGCTCGCGCCCGCCGGGACCCTCGGCATAGTGGGAATCGTCCTCGTCGTCGCCATCGTCCTGCCCATCCTCATTGGGACCGCGGCTGCGCTCCCAGAGGTACAGGGCGAGGATCAGGATGGCTCCCAGGACGATCAGGATAAGTCTGACGGTAGTGGCGTCCATTCATGCTCAACGCGATGGTTAAAGAGAAGATCGGGCAGCCCGGAGTATAACCCGGGTGCCCTGTCCATGGGCACAGGCGCACACCGGGACGGCCTCCTGCGCTCCGGCCCGGCGGACCATTGGCGCCGGCCGCCGCCCTCGCTGGTCCGATGTGTGCGGTGCAACCATAGCAGATCGCATCGGGGAGATCCCGGAGTGCCTGACGCCGAGCACGACCTGCGGGCTCAGTCCGACCCATCAGCCCTCACCAGCTTGAGCAACCGCCTGGTCATGATCTCCACCTGCGCCTCGTTCATGGTCCGCGAGTCGAAGGCGACCTCGATCAGGTCCGTGCCCCGCTGCACTTTGATCGTCACTCGCAAGACTCGCGCGCCACCCAGCCCTTGAGAAAGTCCACCAGGGCCGAGACCGCCTTGGGCAGCGCCTCCAGCACCAGGGTCCACAGGCTTTGACTCAACCCCTTGGCACCCGCCCGGGCCACGGCCCCGTCAGGGTCCGGCAGGCCGACCGCGGCCGTCAGTTCGGGGCGTCCAGTTGTCGAGCCAGGGCGCGGGTCAGTGCGTCAAGTTCGTCCTCGGTCAGGGCGTCCGGGAGCTGGGGCTCCAGCCGCAGGGTGATGGTCGTAGCGGTCATCGGGTTTCTCATCAAAATTCCAGGAATTCGGGACGAGACCGTAGGCCCGGTTGCGGGCGAAGCCCTCTCCCTATGCCAACGGCTCAGATGTGGATATGTTACCTTGACGCCCTGTCGCTTATAAGCGACAAACACGGCCAGGACAGCGACATCGACCACGCGGTCCAGTGTTGGCGCGACTGGCAATAGAGGACCTGACCATGACGAAATCTCGTTCTCATGAGGCGGTGAAGGTTGAGAGCTTCCGCGCTATACACGTCTCATCTGATATTTACGCTCATGACCCTAGCGTAACCGGCCGACGTCGATATACTATCATCCCTATGCTTGACTATACCATCTCCACCGAACAACTCGCCGAGCTGTGTGCCGCCCACCGGCGTACGCGTGACCAGCACGAGACCAACCGCATCAAGGCGGTCGTGTGGCTTTGATCACAAATCCGCTCAAGGCCGGCCAGCTCATGTAGGTTTTCACGCGCAAGACCATATTCTGCAAGGGAGCGGCGACGCAGGGACTGAACAAGGTTGGCGGAATTATGATCAAGGCCGGCAGAGCAGCGCGGTCTGCCCGGTTTGTTGCACATGGCCTACCAGGGGAGCGACTGCGCGCGCACCGACACTGATCTGGTGGCCCTGGATCTGCCTGTTCAAGCACATCTATACCTGACGGCCAAGGATGTCGCCGCGTGGGTCGATGAGGCATTTGGCGTTACCTACACCGCCAGCGGGATGACCGCACTGCTGCATCGCCTCGGTTTCGTCTACA
>JADNEJ010000209.1 GCA_016292295.1 Candidatus Thiodictyon intracellulare | reverse complement strand
GGTGAACAGCGGCGCAAAGGGCAGCAGAGTCGGTACAATCGAGGCTGGCAGGAGGAGCATCCCTGGGTACGTCCGGTGTTTTTGTCGACCTCGGAACATACACGGTTAATGCCCCGCCTGCCTTCGCCTGCGTGTCCTCGCGTGCCACGGCCACTGGCGTGTGCCGCCTGGCCGCGACGAGCGGCCGTCGCAACCCCCCTTGCTCAGCGCACGCGTCGGCACTGCCGTGGCGTCACGCGCAGGGCCGCCGCCCAACTGCAAAAATAGCCAAAGTCGAGTTATCTGTGACCAAGCGTAAACTTACGTCGCCTCCTTGTCGATCTCTGGCCACTCTCGGGCCACGATTAGCGCTCCGGCCGCCGCTCAGCGGGCGATCTTGGAGCAGTTCGTCGCCACCTCGTGCCGGCCGATCCGGTACGGATGTCTGACACCCGAGGGGCGACGCGGAAGCAAATGGCTCGCGGTCGCCAAGGCTGAAGCCTTGGACTCCTAGCCGCTTGTACTCAACCCCGGCGGGGTGTGACCATCCGCGGTTATTCTTCCCAGATCCGATCCCTGACATCGACCCATGAAGAACGCAATCGTCCTGTTGAGCGGCGGCCTGGACTCCACCACGGTGCTCGCCATCGCCAAGAGCGAGGGCTTCGCGCCCTACGCCCTGTCCTTGCGCTACGGCCAGCGCCACCTGGTGGAGCTTGAGTCCGCTCAGCGGGTCGCGGCGGCGCTGGGCGTGGCCGAGCACGTCATCGCCGACATCGACCTGCGTCGTTTCGGCGGCTCGGCCCTGACCGCGGACCTCGCCGTGCCCAAGGGGCGCGACCCGGCGGCCATGGGGGAAGGTATCCCCATCACTTATGTGCCTGCACGCAATACGGTCTTCCTGTCCTTCGCGCTCGCTTGGGCGGAGGTCCTGGGGTCGAGCGATATCGTCATCGGGGTCAACGCGCTCGACTACTCCGGTTACCCGGACTGCCGACCCGAGTACATCGCGGCCTATGAGCGGATGGCAAACCTGGCGACCGCGGCCGGGGTGCAGGGCCGCCAGCGGCTCAGGATCCACGCGCCGCTGATCGACCTGACCAAGGCCCAGATCATCCGGCGCGGCCTGGCGCTTGGGGTGGACTACGGGCTCACCACCAGTTGCTATGACCCGGGGGCGGATGGCCGCCCCTGCGGCCAGTGCGATTCCTGCCAACTGCGAGCCAAGGGCTTCGCGCAGGCGGGTATCGCGGACCCGCTGGCGGCCCGCTTCGGGGACGGCTAAGATGAACGAACGGGTCTTCCATCTGGCCGTCGCGCCCTTCGAGGCGGCGCGCCGGGTCGCCATACTCCCCGCGGGACACCGCGCACGACGCCTGCACGGGCACGGCTTCCGCGCCCGGGTGCGGGCCGCGCTGCCCGCGCACTGGGCGCCCTTCGCCGGGGGCGAGACCGAGGCCCTGGGCGCGGCGCTCCGAGCCTGTGTCGCCGACCTCGATTATCGGGACCTCAACGAGCACCTGGCCGTCCCCACTGACGAGAACCTGGCCCGCTGGATTCGCGGCAGGCTCGGAGTGCCGGGGGTCGCGAGTGTCGGCATTCGCAGCACCCACGACCAGGGCGCGGACCTGGATGCGCTGGACCACGCTCACCTGTCGCGGCGCTTTCGCTTCGAGGCGGCCCACTGTCTGCCCCGGGTCCCCCCCAGCCACCCCTGCGGGCGCATGCACGGCCACGGATTCGAGGTCATACTGTGCGCCGATCAAGACTTTGCCGGCCAGGACATGGGGCTGGATTTCGACCACCTGGGGTTCGTCTGGGCGCCGCTCCAGGCCGAACTCCATCTGAGTTGCTTGAACGACCTCGATGGCCTGGCAAATCCCACCAGCGAGTTGCTCGCGCACTGGCTCTGGCAGCGTCTGAAACCGGCCCTACCGGCCCTGTCTTGGGTCAGCGTCTATGAAACCGTCACCGCCGGCTGTCACTACGACGGCGCCCACTACCGCATCTGGAAGGAGCAGCGCTTTGAGGCCGCCCTGCGCCTCACCGCAGCCCCCGCGGGCGATCCGCGGCGGCGCCTGCACGGGCACAGCTATCTGCTGCGCCTACATCTGAGCGCACCGCTGGATCAGGTGCTTGGCTGGACGGTGGACTACGGCGACGTCAAGGCGCAGTTCCAGCCGGTCTATGACCGACTCGACCACCACCGGCTCGACGAACTACCGGGGCTCGAGGCCGGCGACTGCGCCAGCCTGGCGCACTGGATTCGGCGCCAATGCGGCGCGGCCCTGCCGGCACTCGACCGCATCGACCTGCATGAGACCCCAGGCTGCGGGGTTAGCCTGTGCTGGGGTGACCTGGGGCCGGCCCTGCCGTCGTGACCTATCTGGTCAAGGAGATCTTCTACACCCTCCAGGGTGAGGGCGCCCGCACCGGGCGGGCGGCCGTGTTCTGCCGCTTTGCTGGCTGCAACCTCTGGTCCGGGCGCGGTGAGGATAGGTCCCGGGCGGTCTGTACCTTCTGCGATACGGACTTCCGGGGGACCGACGGGGTTGGCGGCGGGCGTTACCCGGACGCAGTCCAACTTGCGGCGCGGGTCCGCGCCGCCTGGCCCGCAACGGCCGCGCCCGGTGCTACCCCCTATGTGGTCTGCACCGGCGGGGAGCCGCTGCTGCAACTAGACTCACCCCTGATCGCGGCCCTGCACGCCCAGGGCTTCGAGATCGCGGTGGAGACTAACGGCACCCGGGCGGCACCGCCCGGGATCGACTGGGTGTGCGTCAGCCCCAAGGCCGCCGCCAGGCTGCAACTGCTGGCCGGCCAGGAGTTGAAGCTCGTCTACCCACAACCGGACGCGCCCCCGGAGCGCTTCACCGGTCTCGCCTTCCGGCACTTCTTCCTCCAGCCTATGGATGACTCGGACCTGGCCACCAATACCGCGCAGGCCATCGCCTACTGCAAGGCTCATCCGCGTTGGCGCCTGAGCCTGCAAACACACAAGTTGCTGGGCATCCCATAACCGCCGCTCCCGCGGCCCTCATTGCGGATCAGCCCCAGAAGCTGCGCATTGAGGCCGAGAGGGTCGTGCCGGCCCTGCTCGGTATAGGGCCGGCCGAGTTGCGCTTGGCCAGTCCCCGGAGAAGTCGATCAGTCAAGGCAGTACAGGCGCCCGGTTGTCGGCGCGTCGCAGGGCCGGACATGAAAGGACCCGCAGGGGGCGGGCTCGGTATCAGTCAGCGGCATGGGGGTATCACTCCTGGCTGTCGGGCAGGGTACCCCCACAGATGCCCCCAACCACCCCCGGCTCTTACTGGACTACCATCGACCACCGCGGACACTGCAGCTACAAAAAAGCCCGCAGTAGTGTTGGCTTGTGCAGACTCTCTTGGACTTCCTGAAACGTCGATTTTGTGCCCTCGGCGGGAATTGAACCCACGACCTATCGCTTAGGAGGCGATCGCTCTATCCAACTGAGCTACGAGGGCAAGCGGGAACTCGGGCGGCCGGGGTGACCACCGCCGGCGGCGGGTGCGCCCGCCGCTCTGGTAGTGTAACCGAGCGGAGCGGTCGAAGCACCCGCGAGATCAGGCCGCGGGGGGCCTTGTGACCTGAGCATCGACAGACGGGACCTGGCCGCATTTGCGGTCAGGGCCGGCATCGCACATCGCACATCGCACATCGCGGCTTAGAGTCCTGTTCATCGAGAGACATCCCATCGATCCAGGCCAATGTTCTCGCGCTTGCTCAATGTCGGGGTACTATCCGGATCAGACGCCCTCTCCAACATCAGCCCCGCGAGGTCCTTATCATGCCTGCCAGTGCCTATTTGAAGCTTTACCTCCTGACGGTCCAGGTCTTTTTGGCCATCGACATGGTCTGGCTCGGGTTCGTCTCCCGGGACTTATACCAGCAACAGCTGGGCTACATCCTGAGCCCCACGGTGAACTGGCCCGCCGCGATCACCTTCTATCTTCTGTTCGTGGTCGGCATCATCTATTTCGCGGTGGCGCCGGCCCTGGCCCAGGGGGCCTGGTGGCGCGCGGCGCAAAATGGGGTCCTGTTCGGCCTTTTCACCTACGTGACCTATGATCTGACCAACTTGGCCACCCTGCCCAACTGGCCGCTCACAATCGTGCTGGTCGACACCCTGTGGGGCATGGCCCTATGCGGCAGCGTGGCCACCCTGAGCTATCTCATCGGTCGGCGCCTTGCGGGCGCTTGACGGTGCCCGGTTCTTGAGTGTTTGCGGCACCGGGACGAATCCGGGATCATGGGCTACCTCCATATGAACGGCGCGGGAACAACTATGGCAGAGACACTGTGACCGAGGGTCCTCGACAACCCCTTCGCACCGGATTTGTCACTCGAAGAGCGGCTGCGTGCCCTGGAATCCGCCTGGGCGGAACCGGGATCCGTCCACCCGGGAGCGGATCGGCACCTCGCCAACCAGTCCACCCGCTTGGAGGCGCTGGCCGCCGAGGTCGCGGACCAACGCGAACGCTTGCGGGATCAGGAAAAGGCCCTGGTGGAGCGGATCGCCGACGTGGACGACGGGCGGCGCCTGACCAGTTCCCAACTCCAGCGCGGGTGGCAGGCGCAGCGTGAGGAATTGGAGACCCGGTGGCGCCACCACGCACGCGCGAGCTTGCTGGTGCTCGCCCTGACCCTGGCGGGGGTCGGTCTGTTCGCCCTCTATGAACACGCGCGCAACGCGGCGGTCGCCGCCGAGGTTGCGAGCGTGCGCCAGGACGTGCAGCGCCTCTCCCGCATCGCCCAGCAGGTTACCTAACTGCAAGAGCGGCTAGCAGCCTTGGCCGTCACCGTGGACGAGTTCGCCACCCGGCAGCGCCGGGGGAGCAAACCCCTGGACCAAGGCCCTGGGGCCGAGGGGGCGGCCCTGGCGGAACGGCTGGAGCGTCTGACGGCCGAGCAGCGGCGCCATAGCGGCGAACTGGAGGCCCTGCAGCATGGCCTCCAAGCACTGGCCGTCGGGGTGCCTTCCAGGCCGGGCGCGACCACCTTAGACCGCAATGCCATAAAATTAGTGCTAACGCGCTGTTTTAATTAAGATGAATTCGCCGCGTGTGCGCGGATTGCTCCTACCGACTTCACCCGTGAACGCGCCCTGC
>JADNEJ010000061.1 GCA_016292295.1 Candidatus Thiodictyon intracellulare | reverse complement strand
GTGGACTGGACAACGTCCAGGGCGAGTGGACGCTGGTCTGCCTGGTGTGGAACCTAAAACGGATGCCCGTATTACGTCTGCAGTCAGAGGAACACTGCGGAAAACTGCGGTTCTAGCCGAAAATCGTCTTTTTCTGCCACAAAAGTCCGCCCAAGGGCCCCTCAGGCGGTGGCGCCGGTCGCTAAGTCCGACAGGCTGCTGCTGCTAGCGGCCAGTCAAACCTCAAGGTGCTTTGGGCGATGCAAACCCCGGCAGTGCAACAGCGGCTTACCACCTACCAGCAATGGAAGACGCGAGTCGCACGTGCCGTGGCCGAACTGGGGAGCTGGCTGGAAGAGCACCGGCGTGCGACCCCGCGCGCCCGGGAGCAACTGCGTGCCGCGCTGGACGTCCTGGCTGGTGATTACCTGACGGTCGCGTTTGTCGCTGAGTCCTCCTGCGGCAAAACCGAGTTGATCAACGCGATCTTCTTCTCCGACTTGGCTGGGGGTCTGCTGCCCTGCGTGGCGGGGCGCACCTGCCGGTGCCCGATCGAACTGCTGTGGGATGCCGAGCGCAACGAGGCCTCTCTGCGTCTGTTGCCGGCGGAGACGCGTGCCCAAGACGCCTTGACTGCGCAATTCAAGTCCAATTCCCAGCAGTGGGTCCACTATCCCCTGAATCTGCAGGGTGCCGAGCAGATAGCGGGTACTTTGAAGGAGATCCTCCAGACCAAGCAGGTGTCGATGGCGGAGGCTGCGCGCCTCGGGCTGTCCAGTACCGGCCTGACTCCCGAGGGTCAGCCGACGACGGAGACGGTGAAGGTACTCAAGTGGCGTCACGCTATCGTCAGCTTTCCGCACCGTCTGCTCAAACAGGGTCTGGTGATTCTCGACACCCCCGGCGTCAACGCACTGGGTAATGAACCGGAGCTGACCATCAGCATGCTGCCGGCGGCCCAGGCGGTGCTCTTCGTGCTGTCTGCCGACGTCGGCGTGACTTGCACCGACCTGGAAATCTGGCAATACCACCTTAAGGGCTTCCAGACCGGCCGTCAGCGGGCCATGCTGGTCGCTCTGAATCAGAGCGACATGCGTTGCGACGAACCGCCTGGCGGCGCCGACGGCGCGGCCGCGACCGTCGCCCAGCGCCGCAACACCGCCTTGGCGGTGGGGATCAACGAAGAGGTAGTCTTCCCGGTCGCGGCGGCGCAGGCCCTGGCGGCGAAGGGCCGCGTAGACGATGCTATGCTGCGGCGTAGCGCCCTGCCGGTGTTGGAGCGACACCTGGCCACCAAGATGCTGGAGACCAAGCATCAGTTCTTGATCGACGCAATCGACGCCAGCGTCGGCCAGGTCTTGGACTGCAACCGCAATCGGGTCGCCTCACGCATTACGCGCGTCAAGTCCCAGTTGGAGGAACTCGAACAGCTGCGCGATAAGAGTCAGGACGTGATTGCTCGGCCTTGATCATAATTCCGCCCACCTTGTTCAGTCTCGGCGTCGTCGCTCCCTTGCAGAGCATGGTCTTGTGCGCGCAAACCCACATGGACCGGCCGGCCTTGGGCGGATTTGTGATCAAGGCCTGATTGCTCAGTTGTTGGAGCGGACCCGGCGCGAACAGGAGTACTATCTCAAGGGCGTACAACAGTTCCAGTAGCGGCGCGAGGAGTTGCTCGCGCAGACCCGCCACTGCCGTCGGCTGCTGGAGAGTGAGAATATCGAGGCCATGGTAGAGCGCGCCCATTACGAACTGGTGCGCAGTTGGACCAACGTCGGCCTTACCCGCGCGATGAAGGGGCTATTTGACGAGTTGCGCCGAGCCATGCAGACGGTGTCGACCGAGAGTGAGCGCATTCGCAAATTGGTGCGCGAAACTTATTAGGTTTTTCGTGAGGACTTCGAGTTCGACCTGGCTACGCCTAAGGTCTTCGTCCCGATGAAGTACGGGGTGGAAATCGAGTTGCTGTATCAGAAGGTGGAGGTGCTCCGGCGCAGCCCCTGTATGGCCCTGTCCGGGCAGGGGATGGTGAGCCGGCGTTTCCATCAACAGATGGTGAGCCGAGCTCAGGTGCTGTTCGACTAACTGCGCGTCGCCTATAACGGTTGGATTCGCGATACCCTACAGCCCCTGGCGGAAGAGATTCAGGAGCATAAGTTGATAATGGAGAAGCGGCTTGAGAACCTCCAGCGGATCGACCGCTCGAAGGACGCGGTGCAGAAGCGCATCGACGACATGCAGGCGCAGTACCTGAGCTTTGCCTAGGAACTGACGGCCCTGCGTAACATCCACAACGCCTTGCACTATGATCCCTTGGCCGAGCAGGAGGCGCCCCAGAAGCAGCGGTTGGTCGCCGGTTGACGGGATGGTTGTACGGGGGGTTGAGTGCCTGGCAGGCGGCGCCTGGTGTGCGCACCGAGTAAGGAGAAGATCCGATGTTCAAGCGTATGGCCCTCGCGGCCGGTGTGGCCGCTGCCCTGTTCCAGGGCGCTCAAGCAGTGGTCGCGGAGAGCACCCGGGCGGGTGCCTACACCATCCACTATAACGCCTTTACCGCCGAGACCCTGACTCTGGAGATCGCCCGCGCCAACGCGATCCAGCGCAGCAATCGCCTCGGTGTGTTGAATGTAAGTGTGATCAAAGACCTGCCGGGGTCCACCGGCACCTCGGTCAAGGCCTTGGTAGACGTGGATCTGGTCAACGACAAGTCCCGCAAGGGCCCGGTCGCCATGCACGAGGCCGAGGCCGAGGGCGCCGTTTCCTACCTGGGGCAATTTCCGATCGCCGACGGGCAGGAACTCGACTTTGAGATCCGGGTCCGCCCCACCGGCGCCGCCGAGACCACTACCCTGCGGCTACGCCAAGAGTTCTTCACCCAATGACCTGGAGCGTCGCCACCTGATGTCTTGACCAACTTGAGAAATCGCCCAGCGGGCGATTTCTCAAGTGAGTTGCCAGAGCGCCTGGACACCGAAGCCGATGACCATGAGGGCGGTTGCCTGTCGCCACCGGCGGTGCTCTGCCACGCGAGCGGCGGCGCCCGCGAGCAGCCCGATGCCGAGTAGGTTCGGCAAAGTCCCGGCGCCGAAGGCGAGCATCAGGACGGCGCCGTCGCCGGGACTACCGGCCGCTACCGCCGTGATCAACACACTGTAGACCAGCCCGCAGGGTACCCAGGCCCAGATCAGGCCGATCACGACCGCCTGCGGCACCCGCCGTACCGGCATCAAGCGGCGCGTTAGCGGCGCGAGGTGACGCCATAGGTGTAGTCCCAGGCGCTCGATGTATGCGAGCCGATGCCACCAACCGCCCAGATAAAGCCCGAGCAGGATCATGACCACCCCGGCCAGGGCGTAGAGGATGCGTTGTGCGATCTGGAGTGAGTCCAGTTGCAGCAGGATGGCGCCCAGGCCGCCGGCGAGCGCCCCGGCGAGACCGTAGCCCGCGACCCGTCCAAGGTTATAGCCCAATTGTAGGGGCAGCATCTGCCGAGGGTTGCGGCGGTGGCGCGGGTCCAGGCCCAGGGTCAATGAGCTGACCAGCCCTGCGCACATGGTCAGGCAATGAGTGCCGCCCAGCAGGCCGACCAAGAAGGCAGTGACATAGGGCGTCTGGGCGATCACCGGGTGGGCCTGCGGTCCTGGGTCAGCGGGTGGGAATGCAAGGGACGCCCGGCGGCGTAGAGCCGACGCCGGTCAGTATCACCGACGGCCGCGGCGCCGCCGCCGCGGTCGGGCGCGCGAACCCTCGTTGCAAGGTGCGAACGGGGTTCCCGATTTTGGTTTGAAGCCCGGTGTATCATAGCTAACAGCTTCACTAGCGTTGCGTGATTATGCAAGCCTATCAGCGTGAGTTTCTTCGTTTTGCCGCCGCTGTCGGCGTCTTGCGCTTCGGTGATTTCACCTTGAAATCTGGCCGACGCAGTCCCTATTTTTTCAACGCGGGCCTGTTCGATACCGGTGTGCGACTGGCACGTCTGGCCGACGCCTACGCCCGCCGGATCATCGACTGCGGGCTCGCCTTCGACGTGCTCTTCGGTCCGGCCTACAAGGGCATCCCGCTGGCAGCGGCCACTAGTATCGCGCTCGCGCGCGACACCGGGCGGGATCTGCCGTACGCCTTCAATCGCAAGGAGGCGAAGGACCACGGGGAGGGCGGTGTGATCGTCGGGCGCTCACTGGCCGGGCGTGTCCTGATTATCGATGATGTGATCACCGCCGGTACCTCGGTGGGGGAGTCGATGGAGGTGATTCGTGCCGCCGGGGCCGAACCTGCGGGGGTGGTGATCGCCCTGGATCGCCAGGAACGTGGTACCGGGGAGGGCTCAGCCGTGGCCGAGGTCCAGGAACTCTTTGGCGTTCCCGTGCTCAGCATTGTTACGCTGGATCACCTGATCGACTGTTTGAGTGATTTCGCGATCGATGACGCGTTGCGTGCCTCGGTACGGGCCTACCGGGCCTGTTATGGGGTCTAAATAAAGACTATGTGCCTTCCGCTCGACGCCGAGCCGCTAGGTCATCTGTGGGTCTGCCCGGTCACGCCGTCCATCATGTGCCGCGCCCCACGGCCGTCGGTTAAACTCTTGACCGTGGCCGGGATCAGCTTGTGGTACGTGCTGTCTTCGGCAGTGGGCGGTGGCAACGCCGCCAAGATGTTTCGGTGGGTCGACGAGAACGTGGTGGTCCACTACACTGATCAGATCCCGGCCAATCAGGTTGCCAAGGGATATGCTGAGCTGAGCAATCAGGGGGTGCGGGTGGAGGTGGTGCCACCGGCCTAGACCATTGAGGAGACCAGCGTGAACGGGAGTTGGAACGTTTGTGCGCCTAGCAGGAGCGTCTGGTTGATCAACAGAAGGTGGTCGATTGGGTGCTTCTGTGGACCTTTCGTTCTGTAGACGATCTATTGATGGAACGGGATGGGAAACTCGCGGCGATCGACGTCGTGATTCAGGTCTCGCGCGGCAACATCCGCCGTCAGCAGGAGTGGCTACGCAATCTGCGTGCCGAGGCTGCCGACCTGGAGCGCGCGGGCAAATCAGTCCCCCCCAACATGTCACCGAGGGCATCGCCAAGAGCTAGCAGCCTGTCGGACTTCGGGGCCCCGTCGGGGCGGCGGGTCCGGTACACTG
>JADNEJ010000449.1 GCA_016292295.1 Candidatus Thiodictyon intracellulare | reverse complement strand
AATCCAACTGGAGCCACTTCCGCCCTATTGTCCAAATTTTAATTTAATTGAGCGCTTCTGGAAATTATTAAAACGCCAAGTGCTTTATAATCAATATTACGACACGTTTGAAAAGTTTCGAAGTGCCTGCAAGAAGTTCTTCGGTGAACTTGATGCATCTGCCCCGCTACTCCGAACTACTCCGAACGCTTCTCGCTGAGAATTTCCAAATTATCGGGAATAAAAAGCCGAAAATTCCTATCGCTTAGGTATAACGTACTCACGTACTTCTGGAATTTCATGCCAAAACGTACTGACATCCATAGTATCCTGATCATCGGCGCCGGGCCGATCGTCATCGGCCAGGCCTGCGAGTTCGATTACTCGGGTGCCCAGGCCTGCAAGGCGCTGCGCGAGGAGGGCTTTCGGGTCATCCTGGTGAACAGCAACCCGGCGACCATCATGACCGACCCGGAGATGGCGGACGCCACCTATATCGAGCCGGTCACCTGGCGCGCGGTGGCCGCCATCATCGAGAAGGAGCGTCCGGACGCACTGCTGCCCACCATGGGTGGGCAGACGGCGCTCAACTGCGCGCTCGATCTGGTGCGCCGGGGCGTCCTGGATCGCTTCGGGGTGGAGTTGATCGGCGCCTCGCGCGAGGCCATCGATAAGGCGGAGGACCGCGACCTGTTCCGCAAGGCGATGCGCAAGATCGGGCTCGACATGCCCCGCTCGGCCATCGCCCACAGCCTGGAGGAGGCGATCCAGGTTCAGGCCTCCATCGGTTACCCGTCCATCATCCGGCCCTCCTTCACCATGGGTGGGAGCGGCGGCGGCATTGCCTACAATGAGGAGGAGTTCGAGGAGATCTGCCGCCGGGGACTGGACCTATCGCCGACCCACGAACTGCTGATCGAGGAGTCGGCCCTGGGTTGGAAAGAATACGAGATGGAGGTGGTCCGCGACCACACCGACAATTGCATCATCATCTGCTCCATCGAGAATTTCGACCCGATGGGGGTGCATACCGGGGATTCCATCACGGTCGCCCCGGCCCAGACCCTGACCGACAAGGAATACCAAATCATGCGCGACGCCTCGCTCAAGGTGCTGCGCGAGATCGGGGTGGATACGGGCGGCTCCAACGTCCAGTTCGCCATCAATCCGGACGACGGGCGCATGATCATCATCGAGATGAATCCGCGCGTCTCACGCTCCTCGGCCCTGGCCTCGAAGGCGACGGGGTTTCCCATCGCCAAGGTCGCGGCCAAGCTCGCGGTGGGCTACACGCTCGATGAACTGCGCAATGACATCACCGGCGGGGCGACGCCGGCCTCATTCGAGCCGTCGATCGACTATGTGGTCACCAAGATCCCGCGCTTCGCCTTTGAGAAGTTCCCCCAGGCCAATCCGCGCCTGACCACCCAGATGAAGTCGGTGGGAGAGGTGATGGCCATCGGCCGCACCTTCCAGGAATCCCTGCAAAAGGCCCTGCGCGGTTTAGAGACGGAACGCTACGGGCTCGACGAGGTTGTCGACCTCAAGCACCCGGATGCCAGAAAGACCATCAAGCACGAGTTGCGCCAGGCCGGGTCTGAGCGCATCTTCTATCTGGCGGACGCCTTCCGCGCTGGGATGGACTGCCGGGAGATCTATTCGCTGTGTCAGATCGACCCCTGGTTCCTGGCCCAGATCAACGACTTGGTCGAGACCGAATGCCAGGTCCGCCAGGCCGGCCTTGCGGCACTGGACGCGCAGCGGCTCTATGCCCTTAAGCGCCAAGGCTTCTCTGACCGCCGTCTGGCGCGCCTGACCGCCGTCATTGAGGAGACGATCCGGGATCTGCGCCATTCACTCGGGGTGCGCCCCGTCTACAAGCGGGTCGACACCTGCGCCGCCGAGTTCGCTTCCAGCACCGCCTATATGTACTCTACCTACGAGGAGGAGTGTGAGGCGGCGCCCACGGACCGGCAGAAGATCATGGTCCTCGGCGGGGGTCCTAATCGCATCGGCCAGGGGATCGAATTCGACTATTGCTGCGTCCACGCCGCCCTGGCACTGCGTGAGGACGGCTATGAGACTATCATGGTCAACTGTAATCCTGAGACGGTCTCGACCGACTATGATACTTCCGACCGGCTCTATTTCGAGCCACTGACCCTGGAGGACGTGCTGGAGATTGTGGATAAGGAGAAACCGCTCGGCGTCATTGTCCAGTACGGCGGTCAGACACCGCTCAAGCTTGCCCGTGCCCTGGAGGCCAATGGGGTGCCCATCATCGGTGCCACCCCGGACGCCATCGACCGGGCTGAGGACCGCGAGCGCTTCCAGCAGTTGATCCACCAACTGGGGCTGATGCAGCCGCCCAACGCCACCGCCCGCAGCGAGGCGGAGGCGGTGGCCAAAGCCGCCGCCATCGGCTATCCGCTGGTGGTGCGCCCGTCCTATGTCCTAGGCGGGCGGGCCATGGAGATCGTCTTCGACGAGATCGAGTTGGCCCGCTATATGAAATACGCGGTGCGCGTCTCCAACGAGTCACCGGTGCTCCTGGACCGCTTCCTGGAAGACGCCATCGAGGTTGATGTCGATGCCATCTGTGACGGCAAGGACGTGCTGATCGGCGGCATCATGGAGCATATCGAGCAGGCCGGGGTGCATTCGGGTGACTCCGCCTGCTCGCTCCCGCCCTATACCCTGTCTCAATCCACTCAGGACCGCATGCGTGTTCAGATGGCGCAGATGGCGCACGGTCTCAATGTGGTAGGGCTGATGAATGCCCAGTTCGCCGTCAAGGGCGACGATATCTACATCCTGGAGGTCAACCCGCGTGCCTCGCGCACCGTGCCCTTCGTCTCCAAGGCCATCGGATTGGCGCTGGCCAAAGTCGCGGCCCGCTGTATGGTCGGCAATTCATTGGCGGCACAAGGCTGTACGCGCGAGGTCCGGCCCAAGCACTACTTCGTCAAGGAGGCCGTGTTCCCCTTCATCAAGTTCCCCGGGGTGGATACGGTGCTGGGGCCGGAGATGAAGTCCACCGGGGAGGTGATGGGGGTCGGCGAGTCCTTCGGCGAGGCCTATGCCAAGGCCCAGGAGGGAGCCGGCACCCTGCTGCCGGTCAAGGGCAAGGCGATGCTCAGTGTGCGTACCGCCGATCGGCCGCGCTTGATACGGGTCGCCCGTGACCTGCTGGCCTTGGGCTTCAGCCTCTATGCCACCCGCGGTACGGCTATCTCGGTACACGAGGCCGGGCTACCCTGCGTGATCGTCAACAAGGTCATGGAAGGTCGGCCCCATGTGGTCGACATGATCAAGAATCGCGAGGTGAGCTTCATTGTCAATACGACCGAAGGCGCCCAGGCGATCGCCGACTCTTCCGCCATTCGCCGCGCTGCACTCCAGAACAAGGTCAGTTACACCACTACCATCGCCGGGGCCGAGGCCACCTGCCTGGCGCTGAAGCAACTGGACATCTTGAGTGTCAATCGGCTCCAAGACCTTCACAGAGGACTCCACGAATGAGCAAGGTACCTCTCACCGCCCGCGGCGCCGAAAAACTGCGCGAGGAACTGGAGCGCCTCAAGCGCATCGAGCGCCCGCGGGTCATCGAGGCAATCGCCGAGGCGCGCGCCCACGGTGACCTGAAGGAGAACGCCGAATACCACGCCGCCCGTGAACAGCAGAGTTTCATCGAGGGCCGCATCAAGGACCTGGACGGTAAGCTCTCCAACGCCCAGATCATCGACGTCACCAAACTCCCGGCCACCGGGCGCGTCGTGTTCGGCGCCACCGTCTTGGTGCTGGAGGTTGAAAAAGACGAGGAGTGCAGCTTCCAGATCGTCGGCGACGACGAGGCGGATCTCAAGCAGGGTATGATCTCCATCAGCTCCCCCATCGCCCGCGCACTGATCGGCAAGAGCGAGGGCGACATCGGCGTGGTCGACGCCCCCGGAGGCAAGCGAGAGTTAGAGATCCTGGACGTGAAATACATCTGACCAGCCTGTAGGGTCTGCTGTGCGGACCAGGCAGCATCCGCTCTGCGGACCAGCGACCCGCTCCATCCGCGCGATGGTCGGGACCCGGATCAAGGCCCGATAATCAGTAGAAGGCAATACGCGCAAGGCAAAGGTCGGCCGTCATCTCCCGGCCGATCGCCACCAGCCCCAGCCGCCGCAGGACGGCAAGGTCCAGCGGGCAGTCGATCCGGCCTTGATCATAATTCCGCCCACCTTGTTCAGTCCCGGCGTCGCCGCTTCCTTGCAGAACATGGTCTTGCGCGCGCAAACCCACATGGGCCGGCCGGCCTTGGGCGGATTTGTGATCAAGGCCGTCGATCCGGTAGGGTTGGAACCTCTCGAATGGCAGCCTAACTGTCTCCCAGTTGGGCTCTGCACGGAATGAGGCGCGATACGACTGCCAGACGATCCGGGTGTCGGCCGTGCGCAGGTGCAGGTTATAGGTCTCGTCATTGCCCCGGACCACCAATTCGATCCCGCTCCAACCCCGGGCATCCACTAGGCCGGCGGGGCCGAGGTCCAAACCCGCCTGCACGAAACCGCCGTTGTGCGCCAGGCTGACCTGACCGGTCAGGCGCAGACAGGGTCGGCCGTCGATGACCTCAGTGGTCAGCCCGCCCCGCGAGACGCCGCCCATGACGGTGTCGGCGATGAATTGCCAGCGGGTGCCCAAGCTGGCATTTAGGTTACCGCTGGCACGGTCGTCGATGAGTGGGGAGGGTGCGATGGGCATAGGTCAAACCTGGTACGGAACGCGAACGCTAGCAGCCTCAGCCTGTCTGACTTAGCGACCGGCGCCACCGCCTGAGGCCCTTGGACGGGCTTTTGTTGCAAAAAAAGAGACTGTTTTCGGCTAGAAACGCAAAAAGAGACTGTTTTCGGCTAGAAACGCAGTTTTCCACGGTGTTCCCCTGACTGCAGACGTAATACGGCCATCCGTACGTGGCCCGTTCGATCTTGCGGCTGGAGAAACGCGCGGTGGCGTAACCGTAGCCATAGATCAGCAACGCCAACAGCATGACCGGGTGATAAGGCATGCTCCCAGTGCCGTCATACGCCTGCACCAGCACGCTCAGATCCAAGCTTTTTCACCACCTCGACCACGTCGCGTGCCAGGTGGTCCTTGGACAGCCAGTCCTGCACC
>JADNEJ010000378.1 GCA_016292295.1 Candidatus Thiodictyon intracellulare | reverse complement strand
CCCGCCCAAGGGCCTCAGGCGGTGGTGCCGGTCGCTAAGTCCGACAGGCTGCTAGGCGGCTGGCCGTCTGCCGCAGACAGCAAGGCCCCGGCCCGCCTGGCGTCGTGTCGATTCCGCTGCTCGTGTCCGCGACTATCCCTCCTCCCACTCCTGTGAGCCTTTTGCAGCGCGCTGCACCCTAAGGGGTCCGCGCTCACCCGCGCGCCGGCCCGGCAGCGTCGAGCCTCGGCTCAACGCCGATCACCGCCGACAAAGACCCCATCCGCGGCCCGCGCGAGCCGCAACCCCAGTCCCTAACACACAACATCTAGTTGTTGACTGATCATCTCCAGCGTATATATTGCGTCTTGATCCCGTCTGCGTCGGCACCCGCCGAACTCGCCAAGCGCCCCGCACCGGGCGCCCGCCGGAGCACCCGCAATTCAAGGCCCGATCAGGAGGAAGCATGACCGCACCAGTCCCGTCCCAGGCGTCCACACCCACGCAAGTCGCCACCGCGCGCCCTGCAATACCCGCAGCAGCGAGTCAACCGAGCAGCGCCGAGCTCACCACCCTCACGCCGGGACGAGTCCAGGTCATCCGCCGTAACGGTAAGGTCACTCACTTTGACCCCAACAAGATTATGGTCGCCCTGACCAAGGCCTTCCTCGCCGTGGAGGGGAGCAACGCCGCCGCCTCCAGCCGCGTCCACGACCGGGTGCATGAACTGACCGAGCAGGTGGTGGCCGCCCTCACCCGCCGCCTGCCCAGCGGCGGCACCGTCCACATCGAAGACATCCAGGACCAGGTGGAACTTGCTCTAATGCGCGCCGGAGAGCACAAGGTCGCCCGCGACTACGTGCTTTACCGCGACGAGCGCGCCCGTAAACGCGCCCACAAGGCCGCCACCGACCACGCGCAACCGGTACCGGTCCCGCTCACTATCACTCTGGCCGACGGCAGCACCCGCCCGCTCGACCTGGAGCGCCTGCGCCGCCTGGTGAACGAGGCGGCCAAAGACCTGGAGGGGGTGGATGCCCCCGCCATCCTTGCCGACACCACCCGCAACCTCTTCGACGGCGTGCGCGAGGACGACGTAGCACAGGCACTGGTCATGTCCGCCCGCACCATGATCGAGCGCGACCCCGCTTACAGCAAGGTTGCCGCCCGACTCCTGCTGGACCTGATGCGGCGCGAGGCTCTGGGCTATCTAGATCTGGCCGCCGGCGTCGAGACCCAGGCGGATCTCGCGGAGCGCTACGGCGACTACTTCAGCGCCTATGTGCGCCGCGCCGGTGACCTCGAACTGCTCGACCGCCAACTCGCCCGCTTTGACCTCAAGCGCCTGGGCACCGCGCTCAAGCCCGAGCGTGATCTGGATTTCACCTATCTCGGGCTTCAGACTCTCTACGACCGCTACTTCATCCACACCGCGGAAGGCATCCGTTTCGAGCTGCCCCAGGCCTTCTTCATGCGCGTCGCCATGGGGCTCGCCATCAACGAAATCGACCGCGAAGAGCGGGCAATCGCATTCTATGAACTGCTCTCCAGCTTCGACTTCATGTCCTCCACGCCGACTCTCTTCAACGCCGGGACCCTGCGGCCCCAGTTGAGTTCCTGCTTCCTTACCTCGGTCCCGGACGACCTGGACGGTATCTACAGCGCCATCAAGGACAATGCTCTGCTGTCCAAATTCGCCGGCGGGCTCGGCAATGACTGGACCCGGGTACGCGGTATGGGGGCCCATATCAAGGGGACCAATGGGAAGAGCCAAGGGGTCGTGCCATTCCTTAAGGTGGCGAATGATACGGCAGTCGCCGTCAATCAGTGCTTTGCACCCGAGACTAGCGTCTTCACCGCCGATGGACTCAAGCCGATCGCCGACGTGAAGGTCGGCGATCTGGTACTCGGCCAGCGCGGGCGCTACCGCGAGGTCCAGGACCATTTCGTCTATGATCAGAAAAACGGCGCTATGGTCCAGGTGGCGGTCAAACATTCGGTGAACGACCTCAAGGTCACGGACGGCCATCCCGTCTGGGCCATCCAGGGCATTCCCAGAGAGCAAACCATCGAGCGCACACTGAGCCAGATCGAAGCGGGTCACCTCAGGCCGCGCTGGGTCGAGGCCGGACGTCTGAATCGCGGCGACTACGTGGCCCTGGTCATTCCCGCAGAGCTGGTACCGGTTACGGGCCTCACCGCGGCCGACGCCCGGCTCTACGGCATCCTGCTCGGCGACGGACGCCTCACCCGCGGCGCCGAGTTCGGCGTCTCCGGCAACTCCAGCACAGACGACAGCCGTCTTCAATTCGTCCGCGACTACTTCAGCGAACGCGGTATCCACTTCTGGGAAAATAGCCGCGGGGCGACCTATCTCCAGATCAAGTGGTCGGTTGGCCGCAATTTTGCCCGCTGCGTCACCACTAGCCACTATGTCGGCCTGGATAAGGCTAACCTGCCCTTCGCCTATGAAGACCTCTACGACGGTCAAGGCAACAAGCGCATCGCCAACCGCCTCAGTCACCTGCCTGCGGACCAGACCCTCGCCCTGATTCAGGGGCTATTGGAAACCGACGGCGCGGTTAGCCGCGGCAAGGAGATCTATTTCACCAGCAGCTGCGCCTCCCTGGCCGAGGGTCTGCGTTACCAACTCCTGCGACTTGGCATCCCCTGTGCCGGCCAATATCGGGAGCACGACGACACACCCGACGGCACCCGCAGCGACGGCTCCGTGGTGTCATTCACCGGCACCAGTCGAGCCTTGGATCTGCGCATCCCCGCCGTACCCCAAATCGCCGCACTGGTGGGCACCCCGGCACTGACCAGACACAACTGGTTCCGTCTGGGCAACACACTCTACACCCGCGTCAAGTCAGTCACCGCCAGCACACCAGTGCCGGTGGTCCACGACCTCAAGGTCGACGGTGACGAGACCTATATGACGGCCGCCGCCCTGGTCCATAACGGCGGCAAGCGCAAGGGCGCCGTCTGCGCCTATCTTGAGACTTGGCACATCGACATCGAGGAATTCCTCGACCTGCGCAAGAACACCGGCGACGACCGCCGCCGCACCCATGACATGAATACCGCCAACTGGGTGCCGGACCTCTTCATGAAGCGGGTCGCCGAGGAGGCGCACTGGACGCTGTTCTCGCCGGACGAGACTCCGGACCTGCACGACCTCATGGGCCAAGCCTTCGAGACTGCTTACATCGCCTATGAGGCGCGTGCCGAACGCGGCGAGATGAAGGTCAGCAAGCGCCTCAAGGCCGTCGACCTGTGGCGCAAGATGCTCGCCATGTTGTTTGAGACCGGCCACCCCTGGATCGCCTTCAAAGATCCCTGCAACCTGCGCTATACCAACCAGCACGCCGGTACGGTGAATTCAAGTAATCTTTGTACTGAAATTACCCTACACACCAATGACCAGGAGATCGCCGTCTGCAACCTGGGCTCGGTGAACCTGGCCGCCCATGTCACCGACAAGGGGCTCGATACCAAGCGCTTACAGCGCACCGTGCGCACCGCCATGCGGATGCTCGACAACGTCATCGACTACAACTTCTACAACGTCCCCCAGGCGCGCAAGTCAAACCTGCGCCACCGCCCGGTCGGGCTCGGCATCATGGGCTTTCAGGACGCACTCTATAAGCTGCGTATTGCCTACGGAAGCCAAGAGGCAGTCGCCTTCGCCGACATCAGCATGGAGTACCTGAGCTACTACGCCATCCAGGCGAGTTCGGACCTGGCCGAGGAACGCGGGCGCTATCCGAGCTTCCCGGGCAGCCTCTGGAGCCGCGGCATACTCCCCATCGACAGCATCGCACTGCTGGCGGAGGGCCGCGGCGGCTATCTCCAGATGGACACCGGCAGTACGCTCGATTGGGCGACCCTACGCACCCGCGTCAAAACGGTCGGCATGCGCAACTCAAACACCATGGCCATCGCCCCCACTGCCACCATCAGCAACATCGTGGGTGCGAGCCAATCCATTGAGCCAACCTATCAGAACCTCTTCGTCAAGTCCAATCTCTCCGGCGAATTCACCGTCGTCAACCCCTATCTGGTCGCCGACCTGAAGGAACTGGGCCTGTGGGACGCCGTCATGGTCAATGATCTGAAGTATTTCGATGGCTCGGTGCAGCCCATCGACCGCGTCCCGGAGGAGTTAAAAACTCTCTACGCTACCGCCTTCGAGGTCGACCCCCGCTGGCTGATCGAAGCCGGCAGCCGCCGCCAAAAGTGGCTCGACCAGGCACAGAGTCTCAACCTCTACATGAGCGAGCCGAATGGTAAGAAGCTCGACAACCTCTACAAGCTCGCCTGGGTCCGTGGCCTCAAGACCACCTATTACCTGCGCTCCATGGGCGCCACCCATGTAGAGAAGTCCACCATGGCAGACGCGACCGCGGCCAATCGGCTGAGCGCGGTGGGAGGGAGCTACAACGTGCTGGACAAGGGGAAGGTCAATGTGACGACGCCGCAGGTTTGTTCTATACTTGATCCGGAGTGTGAGTCCTGTCAGTAAGAAGAGGTCTCACGCCAAGGCGCCAAGCACGCCAAGGGGGAAAAGGCTCGCATTAGGCGCTTGTGACATTGATCCGAGACCGGGCACGTATTCCGATCGTGCCCGGGGGCCGGGCGTATCCGTAGCCTGGATAGGGCGCAGCAGAATCCAGCCATTCACTGCAAGTCGCTGATATCTTGTGTATCTGAGAGAATCCGCCCGGATAGCCTTGATCACAAATCCGTCCAAGGTCGGCCGGCCCATGTGGGTTTACGCGCGCAAGACCTTGTTCTACAAGGGGGCGGCGACGCCGAGGCTGAACTAGGTGGGAGGAATTATGATTAAAGCCCGCCCGGATAGTAACCGTTTAGCCCCCTCTGGTTACCAAGTAGCCGTAACGGGTCGCCCCGATCAGATGGTTGATGAGGGCAACAGTGGTGCTTAAAATCCTTGGCGCTACTGTCGGATCACCCCGGCCAGAGACGGCCAGAGCGAGACGGCGCGTTGGCGACAGGTTTCGATGATGCTGAAAGTGGGCGAAGGCGCGTGTGCTCTGCGCGGTGCGGGTCCCCATGCCGATGCGGCGGGCGATGACCCAGTGGCGCAGGACGCGCTCGGCCTCGTTGTTGGTCAACGGCAGCTCCGGATGGTCGAGCACCACC